>JBDSME010000629.1:0-3490 GCA_039916065.1 Polyangia bacterium | reverse complement strand
TTGCCCGTGATGCTGGTCGCTCGCAACAACAGCCACGCAACCGCGCCCGCGGTCGGGGCGTCGGCCTCGGCCACCTTCTTCGCGGCGACGGAGCTGCCGTCCGTCGAGGTCCACAGCGGCCCGGCGCTGTGATGTCCCGCCGGAGCACCGGCGGAGTCCGTCAGGACGGCGTCCGGCGCCTTCAGCGTCCAGGAGTACGCGGGGGACGCTTCGGCGGCGTGCCCTGGTCGGGCGGCGCAGGTGTAAATCTGCACACCGGTCGCGTGAAAACGCGCGGCCACCGTCGCCGCCGCGGGCGGCATGATGGCGGCCGGCGCGACCGGCCTTCCCAGGGGTCGGTCGCCTGAGGGGAGGGTCCCGCCGGTGTCCGGGTGCGCGGCGGCCGTGGGCTGGAACGCAAGGACCGCGGGCCCAAGCAGGCCGAGCACAGTCCAGGAGGAGTGCCCCGGATGGGTCTTGAAGCGCGTCATGGGCGTCTCCTTGAAGGTTTTACAGAACATATAGATGGTCTTGCCCGCCAAAAAGGTCACGTCCGCGCGCGACCAGCGGTGCTCACATTAAAGAGCGTCCCAAAATCCACCGACGCGGTTTACAGAACACTTTTCGTGTGCGACAAGAACCGCGTTTCTCTTTCTTAGCCTATTTCTTTCCTCGAGGATTTAATGGACATCGTCCAGACCGAGCAGCAGCGACAGCCACCCGGTATCAACGGACCAGCCTGGTTCGAAAAGATGATGAAGGAGTACCTGGTGCGCTGGCGGGCCTATGAGCCCTTTCCTTTCGACCAACCGGAGGACACGCAAAACTACCTCAGCCTCCACCAGAACGACTACCTGCGGTTAAGCAGCCATCCCGAAGTGATCGCCGCCAAGAACGAGGCCAACGAGCGCTCGGGAGGGGGCCCCATGGCGTCCATCCTGTACGGAGGCGATTCGGGGGAACATCACCAGTTCCGCGACGCGCTGAAGCGCTCCATGAACGTCGGTGACATCATGCTGACGACGGCGGGCTGGACCGCCAACGTGGGTCTGATCGAGTCCGTGGCAGGCCCCAACACGCCTGTTTACCTGGACTACCAGGCCCACGCCTCGTTGTGGGACGGCGCCAAGCTGGCGGGCGCGAAGATCATCCCGGTGCGCCACAATTCGCCCGAGTACATGGAGCGCCGCATCCAGCGGTACGGCAAGGGCGTCGTCTACATCGACGCCTACTACAGCACGGACGGCAGCGTTCCCGACTTGAAGCGCTACGTCGAGATCTGCGAGGCCCATGACTGCATGCTGGTGCTCGACGAAGCGCACTCCTTCGGAATGTGTGGGCGTGACGGCGGCGGTCTGGCCGTTGAGCTGGGTCTGGAAACGCGCATCCCCATCCGCACCGTGAGCATGAGCAAGGCCCTGGGTGGCAACGGGGGGTTCATCGCCGCCAGCAAAGAGGTGGTCTGGTTTCTCAAGCACCGCGCCCGTTCGGTGATCTTCAGTTCGAGCCCCTCGCCGGCCCAGTCCGCAGGCAGCTACGCGGCGCTGCAGGTGGCCCTGCGCGAGCCGCAACGCTCCGCGACCTGCCTTCAGATGGGCGCCCTGCTACGCAAGTACCTCATCGAACGCGGGATCGACCCCGGCCTCAGCGCCAGCCAGATAATCTCGCTGTACTTCGACGCAGATCCTCTCGCGGCCAAGTTCTACGGCATGATGCGCGACAGGGGAATTTTGGTATCGGTCTTCGCGGCCCCTGCCGTGCCACGCGACACGAGCCTGGCCCGTTTCTCCATCCACTCCGACACGACGCCTGCCGACATGCTGCGCGTGGCCGACGCCTCAGCCGCGTGCATCGAAAAAATGGGCGTCCGGGTTACGCCGCCTTACAGCCTTTTACCCCAACCACCCAAGCAATGAGCGCCCAGCCCATGGACACGCAACGAACCTACGCCATCGTCCGCGAGATCAACGCCACACTCGAGGCGCGGGGCGAGAAGACCAAGACGCTCCCGGACGCGCCGCAACCGGGCGCCACGCTGCACGAGCTTGGCGTCGATTTGACCGCCTTCTCTGAGCTCATCGAGGAGCTCTCGCTCCGCTTCAACGGCAAGGATTTCCACCTCCAGGGCTATCTCATTCCGGAGGAGTACTACTACCTGACCGTCGACAAGCTGGTTTCCACCGTCGCGTCGGCCTTCAAGACCACTTGCAAGGAGCCCGAGGTCGTCTATGTCGATGATGAAGAGGAAAATCTGTTCGTCTTCAAGCGCAAATTCGGCAAGAAGCTGAAGGTCAAGGTCTTCACCGATCCAAAGGTCGCCCTGCCCTACATCCAACGCAGCGAAGACGTGAAGCTGGTCATCACCGACGAGGTGATGCCTGGCATGAGCGGCAATGAACTCTGCGACGCCGTGCATGAGACCAAGCCGCTCATGAAGTTCATACTCATCACGGGCAATCCCAACAGTGACGGTGATCTGATGTATCGCGCGCTGCGCAGGAACCGGTTCTTCGAGTTCTTCAACAAGCCGGTCGACTTCGACGCGAGGGGCGAGGAGTACCTGGCGCTGATCAACCGCATCATGGTCTTCGAGTGACGAGTCCGCTCAGGCTGCTGACCGTCAAGCCAGCTTGAAGGTGAAGGAGAAGGTAGCGCCGCGGCCCAGAACCGACTCGACCGCGAGTGTGCCCCCGTACTTGCGCGCGATTTCGTTGGCGATGGTAAGCCCGAGACCGGTGCCTTTGCCCGGCGGCTTGGTGGTGTAGAAGGGATCGAAGACCCTCTTGAGCGACGCCTCGGGAATGCCGGGCCCATGGTCGGTGATGCGGACGACGAACACAGCGCCGGATTTTTCGTCCCTTTTCTTGCCCTCGATCTGCACCGCTCCCTTTTGGTTCATGGCATCGATGGCATTGTTGATGACCGCAAGAAATGCCTGCTCGATCTCGTTCTTGTTGACGTTCAGCTCGAAGCTGGGATCGATGTCGAGCTGAATGTCCGTATCGCCTCGCACCTGCTGCGGCAGCAGGTCGATGACGTCCTGAATCATGCGCGCCACGTTCTCGGGGACGACGCGTTCCTTGCCGGAGCTGCGCGAGAAGACCTTCAGGGAATTTGCGATATGTGTGCTCTTGTCGAGCGCCTTCCTGATCTTGTCGAAGACAAAATCCTTCTCTTCGAGGTGGTCGGCCAGGTCGTACTCGCCGTCGACGGCCTTCCAGCGCGCGACCACGTCGGCGGGCAGGGGCTGTTGCGCCAGAATGGCGCGAAGCTTCTCCAGCCCTTCAACGTCGCGGCGTACCTCCGGCAGGATGTTGATCAGAAAATTGAGCGGGTTGTTGATCTCGTGCGCCACGCCAGCGGCCATCCGCCCGAGCGACGAGAGCTTCTCACTCTGGATGGCCATCTCTTGAGCATCCAGGAGCTTCTGGCCGGCGATCTCCAGTTCCCGCGTGCGCTGGTCGATCTTCGACTGCATCTCCTCGAACAGCTCGGCCTTCACCAGGGCATT
>JBDSME010000628.1:0-3594 GCA_039916065.1 Polyangia bacterium | reverse complement strand
CGGGAGGATCTTCTGTTCCGGCTGAATGTCCTGGAGATACGTGTTCCGTCGCTGCGGGAACGTCCGGAAGACATCCTGCCGCTGTCGCGACGTTTCCTGGCGTTCTTCGCACGCGCCGTGGGACGCGCCCTGCCCACCTTCTCCCCCGCCGCGGACAGGGTTCTTTCCGAGTACCCCTGGCCCGGCAACGTCCGCGAGCTGCGCAACACCATCGAGCGCGCGTTGATCCTGTGGCCATCGGCGGTGATCGAACCGGAGGCTTTTCCCGAGCGCATCACGGGCAGCCGCGAGCGCGGTCCGGCCGTGGGCGGGCGGTTCACGCTGGATGACCTCGAACGCGCCCACATCGCCGCCATCATGGCCCAGTCGCCCACGATGGAAGAGGCCGCGCGTATCCTGGGCATCGACGATTCGACCTTGTGGCGCAAGCGCAAGAAGTACGAGGAGCAGAGCGGCGGCTAGTGCCTCGCCACAGTGATTTCGATCGGTTGATTTGCGCAGGAGCTCCTCACCTCGCCCCACGGAGTGGCTCAAGATCCTACACATCTATGAGCGCGGCTTTTCCTAAATCGTTGCGATCACTTGCGTCCGATGAACCCTCTCCCGTTGCGGGAGAGGGACTGGGTGAGGGCAAGCCTCGCGTGACAAAACCTCGGAAAATCGCCGGCGAAGATCGCTGGCTCCCTCACCCTGACCCTCTCCCACTATCGTGGGAGAGGGCAAACGCTCGGCTGTGCAAAAGGCCCGCGGGTCTCGCCGGGCGCCGCGGTCTCTTCGTTGACGACCACCGTGTCCGTCTACGCGGAGGCACTCTCGAACGATGTGATCAATCATGAGCCACGAAGTGGGGTCGCCGGCCGTAGGACGACCGGTGAGGGGACGGCGCTGCGATTGGGCGTGTACCCCTCACCTTTATCCTCTCCCCGCTGCTCGGGGCGAGGACAAGCAGCTTCAATATGGCGCACGTCGGTTCCTGAACGGTTCCTCCGCAACCGATCGAAACGACTGTGGCGAGGTACTCGTTGCACTCCGCAGGATCGCCCTCTTGTGGCACTGCAACATGCAGTGCTCCCGCATCTCCGGAGAGGGTTCTTGGCCGCGCGCCGCTGAGAATGCCCGCGCTGCTGGTGCACAAGTGCGCAATTCTGCGACGTTTTTACGAATTTTCCCGCAACGGTCCTTCGGAGGAGCAGAGCTTTGTCAGGCCCATGTCAATCCCTGCCACCAAGCCCAGCTCACCACCTTTAACCGACCCACGCTCCTCGTCCGCGGAGCCCCTGATTCGTGGCCAGCAGCACTTGCAGGCCGCGCCCGCGCCGACTGATCACTTGGCCTTGCTGGGGCGGATCCGCCGGACGGTGTTCGGCAAGCCACGCGACCTGCGCGACAGCCGGTTGTTTCACAGCATCTCGCTGGTCCCCTTCCTGGCCTGGGTGGGGCTGGGCGCCGACGGATTGTCATCCTCCGCCTACGGTCCGGAAGAGGCCTTCAAGACGCTGGGGACGCACACGTACCTGGCCATCGGCCTGGCGCTGGTCACGGGTGTCACCGTGGCCATCATCTCGGCTGCCTACCGCGGCATCATCAAGGCGTTCCCCCATGGCGGCGGCGGCTATCTGGTTGCCTCCAAGCTTCTGGGGCGGTCGGCGGGTTTGGTGTCGGGAAGCGCGCTGCTGGTGGACTACGTCCTCACCATCACGGTGTCCATCGCCGCCGCCGGTGATGTGATCTTCAGCTTCCTGCCGGCAGGCTGGGCGGGAATGAAGTTGCCCACCGAGGTGAGCTTCATCGTCGGCTTGACCGCGCTCAACATCCGCGGGGTGCGCGAATCCGCCATCGCCCTCGCGCCGATCTTCATGGTGTTCGTGGTCAGCCACGTGACGGTGATCGTGGGCGGCATCCTGGCGCAGGCCGCTGCGATCCCCGCGACCGCGCACGCGGTGACGTCGGGATTCGCGAGCGGGATCGGTACCCTGGGGGCGGGCGGCATGATGTTGCTGTTCGTGCACGCCTATTCTCTCGGCGGTGGCACGTATACCGGGATCGAGGCGGTCTCGAACGGCGTCCCCATCATGCGCGAGCCGCGGGTGCAGACCGCCCAGCGAACGATGTTGTACATGGCCGTCTCGCTGGCCTTCACGGCGGCGGGCCTGCTGGTCTGCTACCTGCTGTGGAACGTGTCACCCGTGCCAGGCAAGACCCTGAACGCGGTGCTGGTGACCCGGATGACGGCGCACCTGCCCTTCGGAACCGGACTGGCCATCATCACCTTGCTCTCGGAAGGGGTGCTGTTGATCGTCGCGGCCCAGGCCGGGTTTCTCGACGGGCCGCGGGTGCTGGCAAACATGGCCATCGATCACTGGGTGCCGCGCCGCTTCGCCGCGCTCTCCGATCGGTTGACCACCCAGAATGGCATCGTGGTGATGGGCGTCGCCGCGCTGGCGGGGCTGGTCTACACCGGCGGGGACGTGGGCAAGCTGGTGGTCATGTACAGCATCAACGTGTTCCTCACCTTTTCGCTCTCGATGTTCGCCATGGCCAAGGAGACGCTGCGCGCGCGCCTGGCGGCACGCCGTCGCGGCGGGGAGCCGTCATCATTCCCCTCCGCCTCCCCCTCCGCCGGGTCCAGCGGCGCGGCGGTCTCGTGGAAGCGGTCGCTGGCGCTGTTCGTGGTGGGCTTCGTCATGTGCGCCACCATCCTGACCATCACTGTCTTCGAGAAGTTCCGCGAGGGCGGATGGCTGACCCTGCTGGTCACCTTGGGGGTGGTGGGTCTCTGCTTCCTCATCCGGCGTCACTACCGCCACGTGGAAGAACGGCTATCGCAGCTCTATCGCGAGGTGGCGGAGGTCGATGGTGGAACCCAGCCGGCGCTGCCTATCAAGGATGCGAACGCTCCCACCGCTTGCGTACTGGTGCCGAGCTACGGCGGCGTTGGCATTCACACCGTTCTCAATGTGTTCCGCGCCTTTCCCAACCACTTCGCCAACCTGGTCTTCATCTCGGTGGGCGTCATCGACTCCGGCGGGTTCAAGGGCGCCGATGGCGTGGAAGCCCTGGACCAGACCACCAGCGCCATGCTGAAACAATACTGTTCGCTGGCTACCACTTTGGAGCTCCCGTCGACCTTCCGCTACGCCGTCGGCATCGACGCCGTCGCCGAGGCCGAGAAACTCTGTCGCGAGGTGATGAAAGACTTCCCGATGGTGACGTTCTTCGGCGGCAAGGTCATCTTCGACAGAGAGCAGTGGTACCAGCGCCTGCTACACAACGAGACCGCGCTGGCCATCCAGAAGCGGCTCTACTGGCACGGCGCCACCATGGTCATCCTCCCCGCCCGCGTCACCACCTGAAAGGCGAATGAGCGTCAGGTCGCGTAGATGCGGTAGTCGACGTTCGGGAAGATGTTGTCCTGCGCCTCCAGCCCCGCCAGGTAGGTGGGGTCGACGGCCGCCCCCGTGCTGACAGCGTCGTAAAGGCGATTGAAGCGGACGATGTGCTCGTTGAACCGGCGCGTGGCATAGGGGACCGTGGTCCCCGTTGACATGATGAAGGTCCAGTCGCTGGATTGCGCCAGCATCAGCTCGCGCGCCG
>JBDSME010000627.1:0-3643 GCA_039916065.1 Polyangia bacterium | reverse complement strand
CAGCACGGTCGCGCTCTCGCCGGCGCTGTTGCCGGCGTGACTGAAGAACCAGCCGTCGATCAGCGCCGCCACGGGACGGGTGAGCAGCCACAGACCATAAGGGGAGTCACCCGCCGCGACCTTCTTGGGATCCAGACCGCGTTCGCGCAGCTCGGACTGGAAGACCGCCGATTTCACATCCGAGGGGTCGGCCAGAAACTCCACTTCGTGGTTTCCCAGCGTCACCACCACCCGGCCCCCTGCCAGCGCCGCCTCGCCTTCAATGGTGATCAGCAGATCAATGATGGGCAGCGCCAGGGAGCCCTTGTCGATCACGTCCCCGGTCACCACCAGCACGCGGGTTCCGCCTGTCCAGTGGTAGGGGGTGGAAGGGGTAATCAAGCCGGCGGCGGCGAGCATGCGGGTGGTGGCCGCCAGATCGCCATGCACGTCGCCGAGCGCATCGATCTCGCTGGTGCCGGTGAGGGTGACGAGGGCGGGAGCCTGACTCCAGTCACGCGACCACGCGGGCGGCGCGGACCCGCCACCACAACCGGCGCCTCCAAGGAGTCCGGTGACGGCGACGCCCGCCCGCAGGGCCGACAGCGCGATGAGGCGCGAGAGCTTCGCCATCCAGCTCTCAGGGAAGGGTGTAACTCGACAGTTCCTCGGTCTGTTCGCCGACGCCGGTCTCCTTGACCTTGCCCACGCCGCGCACAAACCAGAACGATTTGTCTGTTCCCCGGCCCGAATCCGCCATTCGGCGCACCACCAGGGCCTTGAAGGTGCCGGCGGGGACCGTCACCGGCTCGTCGACGGCGGTCACGGACCAGACATCGGTGATCTGCGACGTGGTGGTGACCAGGCCGCCGTCGGCGGCGGCCCCGGCATCCACCACCGTGGCGCCGCCGTCGCTGGTGGTGGTGGTGGACTTGGGCTTATCCACCACGAAAGAGGGGTAACTCTCCGGCCAGTTCGCCCCCAGATCTGTGTGCGCGGCGGCGGTGTCCACCCGCAATTTCCAGGGCGCGCCGAAGTACTCTTCCTTCTTCACGGCGCCGCTGGCGCCATTGATGGACAGCTCCCGGAACCGCACCACCCGATCGTCCACCAGCGCCTGAAAGCTGATGTCGCCGTTCGGATCGTTGAACTTGTTCCCGGTGACCAGCTTGAAGGCCGTCATGTCCTTGCTGTCACCGTCGCCACCCACGGCCTGCTCGGCGGTCACGCCCTGCACCTTCGCGGTAACGGTGCCGTCGACATCGGTCACCTGATAGGTCCAGCGGTTTCCCACTTTCAGCGGCAACCAGGAGCCGCTGCCCACGCCGCCGTCCTTGCCTTGTCCCGACCCGCTGCCACATCCGACGGTGAGCAGCAGGACGGTCATCAGGGCCTTCGGCAATATTCTCATTTTCTCTCCCTTTCACGTGCAGAAGAAGTCATTTTCCACTTTCAGGTTCGAGCGGGGGCGGGATGGCGAGGCGCGACGTTGATGGCGAAGCAGGCGTCACGCGGCTGCCCACGGCGCGTTCCAGGGCGATCCAGGCCTTGCGCAGCTCGAGCCGAGCGACGATCAATTCGATGCGGCTTGCCAGCACCAGATTCTCCGAGCTGATCAGCGCCGGGAGGTCCAGTTCCAGCGCCTGAGCCGCCAGGGTCAGCACCCGGTCGTGCTCGACCAGCAGCGGCCCCACCTGCGCCTCCAGGTGGCGCAGGATGGACCGCTGCGCCTCCACGGCGGCCAGCGCCCGGGCGATGTCGACGCGCAACCCCGAAAGGGTGGTGGCGACGTCAGCGCGCGCCTTGTCCCGCGCCGCCTCGGCGGAAAGCACCCGTCCCCGGTTGGTGTCGAGAATCGGCAAGATCACGTCGAGGCCCAGCACCACATCCGTGGTGGCGCCGAAGATTTCGTTTCGGCGCACGCGCGGCGCCGCCGCCAACCGGAACCAGGGCCAGCGGGCGGCGATCTCCGCGCGCAACGTCTCTTCCGAAGCGCGGTGGCGCGCCTCGGTGGCGGCCACGGCGGCACGATTGCCTAGCGCGCGATCTTCCAGCTCTACCTGGCCGGGAAAGGCAGCGTCGCCGGCCACCTCGTCCAGCCGCCCGCTCACCGTGACCGCGCCTCCGGGAGCGCCCACGCCCACCAGGTGCGCCAGGGCGCTCGCGGCCAGCGTCCGTTCCAGCCGTCGCTGGCTCTCCGCGTGTTCGGCCGAGGCGAGCGACAGCCGCACAAGATCCAGATCGAAGCGCGTGGTGCCCCCCTTCGCCACCCGGCGGCTGACGGCATCGGCCAGCCGCTGCCGGTTCGCGATGGTGTCCTGGGCGACGCGGATCTCCTCGTCAATCGCCACCAGTGCGGCGTGAGCGCTGCGTACGTCGCAGGTGAGATCCCATTCCCGCTCGCGGACCTGGTACTCCACCTCGTCCAGACGGGCGGAGGCGGCTCCGATGCGTCCGGCGCGGACGCCGGGGCGTGGAGGCTCCCACGACAGCCGGACGTCCCAGCCGAGCTGTGACAGGTCACGGCGCTGCAGGTGGGTCAGCTCCATGCGAAGTTCCGGGTTGGCCAGCGCGCCGGCGGAGATCACCTCACCGGCGGCGATCCCGCGGGTGAGACGAAAAGCGCGCAGGTCGCGGTTCCACAACAGAGCCAGCGCGACGCTGCGGTCTTCGCCCAGCGCGGTCCCTTCGGGCAGATGAAGAGGAGCCGGGGAGCCGGGCGGTCCCACGGGCGGCGCGCCACCGGCGGCGTCCGCCTGCCGCAGCTCATTCATCATTGCTCGCGGATTCAGCGGCTCGGGGTGGTAACAGGCCGGTACCACCGCTGACGCCAGCCCGAGTCCGAGCCCCAGCACCAGAGACGAGGGGCGCACAATGGAAAAATAGACCGCGCCCTGGGTCCGCGGGGGCGTGCTCACGGAGCGGCTCCGGCGTGGGGGCGCGCTGTCGCGAGGGGCCAGGTCATCCAGAGAGGATCGAGGGTGTTGCGATCAAACACCAGGGTCAACGCGCCACCGCCGGGAGCCAGGGTAACTCCCTCCGGTTTGAGGCCGGGGAAGCGACGGAGCAGCTTCGCATCGAGCGCTCCCCCCTGGCCCGGAGCGGCCACACGCCACAGCCCGCCCCCGCCATCCGCCGGTTCCCCCTTGGGCGAATTGGCGCACAGGTACAGCGCGCCGTCGGGCGCAAAAAACAGGTCGGCGATTCCTTGCGATACCACGGACTTTTCCCCGGTGGCGCCCCCGCCGGCGCGAACGCCCAGCCTGGCCCGCCCCCACACAGAGAGGGTGGTGGGGCCAAGCTTGCCGTCGCTGAACGCTTGCGCTGGTTGTTCCAGACGCATGATCACCGCCTCGCCACTGACGAGCAGGGGTGCTTTCAGCCCCACGTACAGGTCGCCGTCGTGGAAGCACAGTCCCTCCAGATCCACCGCCGTCTGGGCGGGCAGTCCAAGGTTTTCCAGTTTCGGTACCACGCCGTCGCTGTCCTGCAGCAGGTCCAGGCTCCCGGTGACGCGCAGGCGGCGGCCCTCCAGAACCAGGCGCAGGAGCTGCCGCCGGGACCGGCGCACCTTGCCCTTGTGATTCGGCGAATGCGAGGTCATCAGATAATAGGTGCGGCCGTCCGGCGCGCCCGTCAGCGCTTCGGCATCGTCGAGGGCGTT
>JBDSME010000626.1:0-14814 GCA_039916065.1 Polyangia bacterium | reverse complement strand
TCCAGGAAGGCAACATCGGCTTGATGCGCGCCGTGGAGAAGTTCGACTATCGCCGCGGGTTCAAGTTTTCGACGTACGCCACCTGGTGGATCCGGCAGGGCATCACCCGCGCCATCGCCGACCAGGCACGTACCATCCGCATCCCCGTTCACATGAACGAGTCGTTGCACAAGCTGACCCGCACCACGCACGCTCTGGTGCGGAAGCTGGGCCGCGACCCTCTGGTGGAAGAGTTGGCGGAAGACATGGCCATGCCGGTGGAGAAGGTGCGGCAGCTCCTGCGCATCTCCAAGACCACGGTGTCGCTGGAAACCCCCGTGGGCACCGATGAGGATGCGCGCCTGGGGGACTTCATCGAAGACAAGGACGCCATCTCGCCCGCAGACGCGCTGGTGGCGGCGGACCTCTCAGAGCAGACGCGCCGGGTCCTGGCCACCCTCTCGCCGCGCGAGGAGAAGATCCTGCGCATGCGTTTCGGAATTGGCGAGCGCTCGGATCACACCCTGGAGCAGGTGGGCGAGGAGTTCGACCTCACCCGCGAACGCATCCGCCAGATCGAATCCAAGGCGCTGAAAAAACTCCGCGCCAGCCGAGAATTTCGCGAGCTGCGGAACCACTGAGGGCGGGGGGGCCAGCCCCCCCACCGGCCCCCCCCGGAAAGGCGGGGGGGCTAGCCCCCCCACCGGCCCCCCCGGCGGATTGCTGGAGTAGTTGGCCGGCGCGGCGAAGCCGCGCCTCCTGAACTGGAATACTGGGGTGCGGAAACTGGGATTTCGGGCACGGGAGCACGGAAGGCGCTCGGAATGAGGTGGTGGCGCCCCACCCTGCCCACCAATTGCCCTCGCCCGCGGAGCGGGAGAGGGGAAGGGTGAGGGTCCGTTACCGGCGAGGAGAGCGGGATTGCGAGCGGGAAAAATTCTTTGTCGGACGGGGATGGGCGGGGGACGGCGGCAGGCCGGTGTGCTGGGTTTGGAAGTTGCCTCGCGTGGGGCCGGTCGCGGGGAGTCTTGTTGTTGGTTGGTGCAAGGGAATGAGCTGGTGCTTTCCCTGTCCGATGAGATCGGAGCGGCCCATGCGGCGCAGGGCCGCGCGCAGCAGGGCCCAATTTTCGGGATCGTGGTAGCGCAGGAATGCCTTGTGTAGCCGCCGCACCTGCAGACCGCGCGGAACGTGAACCTCTTCGCCGTCACCCACCTTGCGACGAACCGGCTTCAGGGGATTGCGCCCGGTGTGATACATGGCGGTCGCCGTGGCCATGGGCGACGGCAAGAATGCCTGAACCTGATCGGCGCGGAAGTTGTTGCGCTTCAGCCATAGCGCCAGGTTCAACATGTCCTCGTCGGTGGTGCCGGGGTGGGCGGCGATAAAA
Organism: Polyangia bacterium; assembly: GCA_039916065.1. Taxonomy (GTDB): domain Bacteria; phylum Myxococcota_A; class Polyangia; order Fen-1088; family Fen-1088; genus FEN-1088. Next base: position 13,445 of record JBDSME010000626.1, on the reverse strand, counting down.
TACGGGATCAGATACTGTTCTTTTCCCGCCTCGCGCGAATAGCGATCGAACAGCTCCTTGAACTTGTCGTACGACCCAATGCCGGGCTTCAGCATCTTGGACAGCGGCCCATCCTGGGTGTGCTCGGGTGCGATCTTCAGGTACCCGCCCACGTGGTGGGTTGCTAGCTCCTTCACGTACTCGGGCGAGGTGGCGGCCAGGTCGTAGCGCAGGCCCGACGCGACCAAGATCTTCTTCACCCCAGGGATGGCCCGCGCCTTCCGGTAAAGACCGATCAGCGACGAATGGTCGGTGTTCAGGTTGGAGCAGATACCGGGATAAACGCAGGACGGCAGGCGACACGCCGCCTCGATCTTCGGGCTCTTGCAGGCCAGGCGATACATGTTGGCCGTGGGGCCGCCCAGGTCCGAGATCACCCCCGTAAATCCCGGCACCCGATCGCGCACCTCCTCGATCTCGCGCAGGATGGAGCCCTCCGAGCGATTCTGGATGATGCGCCCCTCGTGCTCGGTGATGGAGCAGAAGGTGCAACCGCCGAAACAGCCGCGCATGATGGTGATGGAGAAGCGGATCATCTCGTACGCGGGGATCTTCGCTTCGGCCCCCGCGCCGTACGCGGGGTGCGGTAGCCGCGTGTACGGAAGCTCGTAGACGCGATCCATCTCCGGCGTGGATAGAGGGATGGGCGGCGGATTGATCCAGACGTCACGGGCAGCGGCGCCTTCACCATGCCGCTGCACCAGCGCCCGCGCATTTCCCGGGTTCGACTCCGTGTGCAGGATGCGGGAGGCGTGGGCATACAGGACGCGATCACGTGCCACCGTCTCGCAGTCGGGCAAGCGGATGACGGTACGTCCGCGCTCCGGGCGCGGTCGAGTCAGCCCACGCGGGGGAATCAGGCGCTCGGCGGCTGTTGAGGGACTGCCGGTGGCAGAGGATGCGTCGGCGCAGGCGGGCGTGGCACCGTCTTCCTGCTGGGCCGACGCCGGCATCGCCGTGATGTCGCGGTAGGGGCTGATCGGTTTTTCCAGCGGCCCCGGGGCGTCCACGGACCGTGAATCGATCTCCGTCCAGCCGTCTGGCACCGCACCGGCGATGAAAGCCGTCCCTCGAACATCGGTGATGGTGCCAGGCGACTCGCCGGCGCCAAGGCGATGCGCGATCTCGACGACGGCCCGCTCCGCATTGCCGTAAACCAGAAGGTCTGCACGCGCGTCCACCAGCACCGAGCGATGCACCTGATCCGACCAGTAGTCGAAGTGCGCGATGCGCCGCAGGCTGGCCTCGATGCCGCCGATGACGATGGGTACGTCAGCAAAGGCCTCCCGGCATCGCCGCGCGTACACGATCACCGCGCGGTCGGGTCTCTTCCCCCCTACCCCGCCTGGCGAGTACGCGTCGTCGGAACGCAGCTTTCGGTCCGAGGTGTAGCGGTTCACCATCGAGTCCATGTTGCCAGCCGTGACGCCGAACATGACGTTTGGTCGCCCCAACGCCGCAAACGGCTCCGCGCTGTGCCAGTCAGGCTGCGCGATGATGCCCACCCGGAAACCCTGCGCCTCCAGCAGCCGACCGATCAGCGCCGCGCCGAAGCTTGGATGATCGACGTAGGCGTCGCCGGTCACCAGGATGACGTCGCAACTCTCCCACCCAAGCTGGTCCATCTCCGCGCGTGACATGGGCAACACGGGCGCGGTGCCGAAACGTTCAGCCCAGAATTTCCGGCGGGTAAACAGGGTGCTTGGCACCAGATCCGGCGAGACCACACGCCACTGCGCAGCGCCGCGCGGCGATGCGTCCGACGTCGCAAACCGCGCTGGTGCCGTCCCGGCGGGGGCCAGGGAAAGCTCATTACGTGCTCCGGAGTCGCTCATGAGCGGGGCCTTCCATAGCACGATGGTGGCCCACCCGCCCGGAGGCCGCCGGAATTCACCGGCTATTCCGCGACTTTCGTCCGGCGCGGGCGCCCGACCTCAGCGCCCGGGCGACGCGCCGAGACGCCTGGCCCGGCGGGACTTGCGGGCCGGCTTTTCCGGTTGCTTCGCCGGCTTCAATTCCACGGCGACGGTGGTGTCGGCGTCGGGGACGCTGGAAGCGATGGCTTCCGCATACCCGTCGAGCTGAAAACGAAACGACACCACGATCTGCGATCGCGTCACCGGCAGCGTCGCCGGTGTGTTCCCGACCACGCGCCCCGCCCCGTCCACGATGCGAGCGCCGGGGGGCGTCGAGGTGAAGGTGACCAGGACGAACGTCTCTCCGGCTGCGGCAGGCCCCGTCCTGCCGGCGACCGGCTGAGAAACGCGCCCCCACAGGGCTCGACCTCCGGCGACCACGCCTCCCAGGACCGCCAGGCACAGCCCGGCCATCCCCACCATCACCAGGCGGCGGTGCCAGACCCCGCGAGCAAATCGCCGGCGCTCGGCGGAACCAGCCCCGTCCAGACGTGCCGCCTCCGCGCCGCGGGCCGAAACCTGGCCACGCCGCCCCGACGTGCTGCCCCCCTCTTCCGTGCGCTCGACGGGTAGCGCGCGGGTGGGACCGGGCACTCCTGGGTGTGGTGCAAAATCTTCCGCGAGCATTCGTGCGGGACGGGTCGAAGCGTCGCTCTGCCGTACCGCAGGAACAGCAGCGCCGCCGCTGACCGACGCCCCCGCACCGCTCGTTCCCGGGCGTCCCGGCGCGACGGCCACCTCCGATGGCGGCGCGGCGGCCAGGGAGCGCACCAGCCGCAACACGGCGCGGCTGGACGATCGGAACGACGACAGATAGTTCTCCACGTCGGCCAGCATGTCTGCCGCCGAGGTGTAACGCGCGTTTGGACCGCGGGCTGTCGCCCGCGCCACCACCAGATCAAGCGCTGGCGGCACCTCCCCGTTCCAGGCGGAGGGCGGCGGGGTTGCCTGGGCCAGGAGGTCGACCTTCTTCTGCAGATCGTTCTGGGCGCGGAACATCACCCGCCCGGTGAGAAGTTCGTGAAGCACGCATCCCACGGCGAACAGATCGGCGCGGGCGTCGATATCGCCACAGCTGATCTGCTCAGGCGCCAGATAGGCGATCTTCCCCTTGACCACCTTGCCCTCATCATCAGACGTCAGATCGGCGGCGCGGGCGATCCCAAAGTCCAGCACCTTCACGGCGCCCGTGTCGCCAAGCATGATGTTGGACGGCGAGATATCCCGGTGCACGATGTCCAGCGCGCGGCCGTCCGCATCGTGCAGGTTGTGGGCGTAATCGAGGGCGATCAGGACCTCGCGCGTGATCTCGGCGGCGGCCACCACCGGCATCATCCGCTGTTGCTGGCGTAGCCTGGTCAACACCTCGCGCAAGGTCAGGCCGCGGACGCTCTCCATGGCGATGAAGTACGCCCCGTCCGATTCACCGAACTCGAAGATCTGCACGATGTTGGGGTGATTGAGCAGCGCCGAGATCTTGGCCTCGTTGACGAACATCTGCGTGAACCGCGGGCGCGCCGACAGCTCGGGGAGAATGCGCTTCACCACGATCTCGCGATGGAACCCCTCGGGCCCCTTTACCGCTGCCCGGAACACCTCGGCCATTCCCCCCGTACCGATGCGCTCGATCAGCTCGAACCGCCCGAATCGGGCAGGCGCCGCCCGCGGCTGTCTGTCAGCCGCCGCGGACCGTCCATGCGAGGGGGCACCCAAGGCCCTCTCGACATCGGCAGATCACCTCGCCTGCGTGAGCGAATCTCCTAGGCTCGATGCCCGCCGGCTCGCTGGGCCGCGCGGGCTCCGATGCGGGCGCCCCCTTCGCCGCGACCCTAGCTCGGTGGTGAAATGTAGGTATCGCACAACGGCGATTGACGTCCGCCGCCTCATCGTCTAGAAATCCGCTGCCGAATTGCGGGAGTAACTCAGTGGTAGAGTGCCACCTTGCCAAGGTGGACGTCGCGGGTTCGACTCCCGTCTCCCGCTCTAGTTTCAAGTACTTACGGTCCGTTCGTGAAGTGAATGAGGGAATCTCCCCGCAGGGGGGAGTAACGAGGGAGTCGGCCGGGAGGCGCCCCTCGTAACCACGGGCAATTCCGTGGTGCGCGCGTAGAAACAGGCTCGGACATGGTGGACACCGATCGCTCGCGCAAGACCAGCGACGGGGAAAAGACGCACTCGGGCTGGTCCAGCGTCGCGCTCGGTCCGAGCGGACATTTCCACCTCGACGGCGAAGCGACGTCGAGCGCCAGCGCTGGCACCTGGGACACGCGTGCGATGGGCCGGATCGCGGCGGCGTTCGAGGGCGGCGACGGAGCGGGCGTGGTGCATCTGGGCGGCACTGAAGTCGAGGTGGCCCTGCCGCCTGCCGCGACCTGGCTTCGCGAGACGGGGCGATTACTCATCACGGCGCTGTGCGGGGCCCCCGCCCTGAACTCCGCCCACGCACGGGTCGACCTCCCAGCACCCACCGGGGACCTGTCCCGGCTCGTCGGCTCCGCGCCTCCTTTTCTCGGCGGCGAATACCTGACGGTAGAGGTCATGGAGGAGTTGTGGGCCAGATCGGTCGAGGCGCTCCACCGCGAACTCGCGGCCTTCGATGGCTCGCTTGAAGAGTATCTGCAGGCCAAGAATCCGATCTGGCACCAGGTTGGCCGGGTCTGCTTCCATCTGGCAGAAAACAAGCGCGATGCGGAAGCCCCGTTCGCGTTCGTGGCCACTTACACCGCGCGGCTCTCGGCCGGCGCCAAGGTCCAGCACCTCCCGCTCGGCGAGGCGCTGCGCGAGTACGGAGGGGCGCGCAATCGGACCGCGCTGTTGTCGCTGCTGGCCCCGGTTCAGCGCGCCGCGCAGTCGAGCGCTCTCTGCCGGGAGCTGGTCGATTCAGGCGCCATCTATCACCCACTGCGCTGGACTCCGCGTGAGGCGTGGCGTTTTCTCAACGACGTCGACGCCCTCCAAACGAGCGGCGTGGTCGTTCGGGTGCCTGAATTCTGGAAGGGGCGCCGCCCTCCCCGGCCAGAGGCGCGCGTGACCATCGGCAAGCGCGCGGGCGCCGGCATCGGCGCCGACGCGCTTCTCGATTTCTCGGTCGACGTCGTGGTCGACGGCGAGCCCCTCTCCGAAGCCGACATGCAGCGCATCCTGGCGTCCACTGACGGCCTCGCGCTGGTGCGCGGGAAGTGGGTTGTGGTGGACCGGGAAAAGCTCGCTCGCGTCCTGGATCAGTGGAACGCCTTGGAGCAGGCCCACGGAGAGGACGGCATCTCGTTTTCAGAAGGGTTGCGCCTACTCGCGGGCGCGCACATCGACGATCACGGCCCGGCGGTCGCCCCCGATGACGAGCAGGAATGGTCCAACGTCGTGGCGGGACCGTGGCTGACCGAGACGCTCACGGGGATGCGTAGCCCCGAGGCGCTGGCAGCGGCCGAGCCCGGGCCGGAGCTGCGCGCTGACCTGCGCCCGTACCAGAAGGTCGGCGTGCGCTGGCTCTGGTTGCTGTGCCGTCTCGGTCTCGGCGGCTGCCTGGCGGACGACATGGGTCTCGGCAAGACCATCCAGGTCCTCGCGCTCATCTTGTTGCTGAAGCGCCAACGCGGCTCCGAAGCGTCCCGCCCTCCCCTGCGCGCGGGATCTCCCGAGGCCAAGGCATCCGCGACCGCAGCGCCTAGCCTGCTGGTGGTACCCGCGTCTCTCATCGCCAACTGGCGCGCAGAAGCAGCGCGCTTCGCACCGTCCCTCCGGCTGTTCGTTGCCCACGCATCCGAGACGCCCATGGATGAACTGAGCGCACGCCCCGATGAGGCGCTGGCGCAAGCGGACCTCGTGATCACCACCTACGGCACCCTCTCGCGACTTCCCTGGATGGCCGAGGAACCTTGGGAGCTCGTCGTCCTCGACGAAGCCCAGGCCATAAAGAACCCCAACGCGAAACAGACGCGCGCTGCGAAGAAGCTTCGCGGACGCGTGCGTCTGGCGCTCACCGGCACTCCCGTCGAGAACCGGCTCGGGGATCTTTGGTCGCTGTTCGATTTCCTGTGCCCCGGTCTCCTGGGAACGGCGAAAGCGTTCTCCGCCTTCGTCAAACGCTTGGAGAAGGGAGCGCAGCCTTCCTACGCTCCCCTGCGCGAGCTGGTGAAGCCCTACATCCTGCGTCGGCTAAAGACCGATCGACGGGTCATCGATGACCTTCCGGAGAAGACCGAGATGCAGGCCTACTGTGGCCTGTCGAAACAGCAGGCCGCCCTTTATGCCGACGCGGTCACGTCGCTGCGGGACGAACTGGCGCAGGTCGATGGCATCAAGCGCCGCGGCTTAGTGCTCGCGTACCTCGTCAGGCTGAAGCAGATCTGCAATCACCCATCGCAGTGGCTGGGCGATGGGGCCTGGGAACAGGCGGCGAGTGGAAAGTTTGCGCGGGTAGCCGAGATCGCAGAGGAGATCGCCCCCCGCCAGGAAAAGGCGCTGGTCTTCACGCAATTTCGCGAGATCACCGAACCGCTGGCCGCGCATCTCGCCCGCGTGTTCGGACGACCGGGGCTGGTGCTGACCGGCGAGACGACTGTCAAGCGGCGCGCGGCCTTGGTGGAGGAATTCCAGCGCGAAGAAGGTCCGCCGTTTTTCGTTCTTTCGCTCAAGGCCGGGGGCACCGGCCTCAACCTGACCGCCGCAACGCACGTCATTCATTTCGACCGATGGTGGAACCCCGCCGTCGAGAACCAGGCCACTGATCGAGCATTCCGCATCGGCCAGAAGCGCAACGTCGTCGTACACAAGCTGATCTGCCGCGGGACCCTCGAAGAGAAGATCGACGCGATCATTGCGTCCAAGCAGTTTCTTTCCCACGAAATTCTGGAGGGCGGAGACGGCGCGTTCCTCACCGAACTCGGCGACGACGAGCTGTTGCGCGTGGTCTCGCTTGACATCCGAGCCGCCCTCGCGGAAACGTAGCGCGAGGTTTGAGAAGATGGCCTGGACCAACGACTTCTATGGCGGATTCGCCCCGTACGTTCCCGTCGCCGCCCGACGCGCGCGCGCCCTTGCGGCGGCGGCGCGCCTGGCCAAGGGCAGCAAGGGAAAGTCGTCGCGTCAACTGGCCCCCGTGGCGCCCATCAAAGGCGGCAAGATCGCCCGTTCATTCTGGGGCAGGGCCTGGTGCGAGAACCTGGAGTCGTACAGCGACTACGAAAATCGGCTGCCGCGCGGGCGCAGCTATGTTCGTCACGGCTGCGTGGCCGATCTCCAGATCGCCGCAGGTCGGGTCACGGCCCTGGTCTCGGGAAGCTCCCTCTACGAAATCACCATCGCTATCAAGCCCCTGCCGCCGCACCGCTGGGACGCCATCGCCGCGGCGAGCGCCGGGCAGATCGATTCGCTCGTGACGCTCCTGCAGGGAAGCCTGCCGGAATCGCTGCTGGAGCAAGTCACGAATAGGGACACGGGACTCTTCCCGGCGCCGCGCGAGATCGACCTTGATTGCTCGTGCCCGGACTGGGCCGACATGTGCAAGCACGTCGCGGCAGCGCTCTACGGCGTCGGCGCGCGATTGGACGACCAGCCGGACCTGCTATTCACGTTGCGCGGCGTGAACCAACTGGACCTCGTCAGCAACGCCATGGCTGCCGGCGCGGATACCGTTGCGGCCCCGGCCGGAACGCGCCTCCTCGGTGACTCCGATCTCTCCGCCGTGTTCGGGGTCGAGATCGCTGCGCCCACGAAGAGGACGGCTGTTGCTTCCGCGCGGACATCCAAGCCACGGCTACCTTCAAGCGAACCGGTCGACCACGGGGCGCCTCGCCGACGACGACAGCCCAGCAAGGAGCCGGGCACCGATTCGTCCAAGGCGCGTTCCGTGGCGGCGCGCCCTCTCAAGAAGGAGAAGCAGCGCCAGACAACTGGGGCGTCGAAGCAACGGTCGAGGACCATCGCCGAGATCGTCCGGGAGGCCGTTCAGCACGCCTTCGACGAAAAACCGAAACGGCGCCGTTCATCGTAGCGACGACGCCGCGGCCGTCGACGCGTCTCGGTGTCGACTCCGCGGCGCCGAAGGCCCGCCACAATACGGCCGTCGACGCACTCATCCGCGTAAAGCCGGAGCGGCAAGCGTCGTTCCTACGGCGCCGAGCGAACGCGCCGGGGGCGCGAGCCCGTAGGGAACGTCTTCTGCATTTTCGCGACGAGACGTTTCCGCCGAGGAGGCCAGACCGAGTGCCCATGCAACGAGTGAGTCATTGTCCCGCATGAGGGAGTAACGAGGGAGTCCCGAGAACACCGAAGCGCTACTGCTGCACCTCGAGAGAGTATCGCGCGAACACATGGAACTCATGGCGCGTATCCAGACCGCCACCGAACAAATGCGACGGCAGGACCGGAGGAAAGACCAGCGCTAACAGGAACCCGCCCTCGAAAAACAGTGAGCCAGGGCCAATGAGTGAAGCCGCCTCCGAATCCGTGGCCACCCCACTCCCACGGCGGCCATTTCGGACCTACTCCTTTGCGCAGGCGACTCGTGGGTCTGAACGTAACCCCGCATCCCGCTGAGATCTCGGGCTTCAGCGACCAACGGTCAACCCGATTACGCCCCCGGCGAGATGGGTAGTGGCCGCACGCGAATTCTCGCCTGTTCGAACACGACGATTGCGCCAGCCAGCAAGTCCGCTTCCACCACGGCCAAGTTCGAGAGCAGGATCAGAAGTTGGCGTTCCGGTCGGCGTTCTGTGCCGTGGCGAAACAGGATGACTGATGGTTTCGCTTCTTCGCGCGTCGCGAGCAACGTGCCGAAGTCTGTGTCCGCGGACACCACGATACGATCCTCGACCGCGGCCCGCGTAAGAATGTCTGTATCGTCGGCGTCCTGCATTTCGTAATCTCGTACGTGGGCGGCGTCGTGGCCCGCCGCAAGCAGCCCTGCGGCAACCGCGGGCGAAAGGGCATTGTCGATCAGGAATCTCAAGCCACGGTTTTGATAGGCAGCTCGCGCTCGCGCACAGCTTCGGCTGCATAGCGGAGGGCCTCGGCAACGTCTGCGCGCTCGAGGTCTGGGTAAGCGGCTACGATCTCATCGGGTGACATTCCGTCAGCGACCATCGCAACCACAGTGGCCACCGGAATGCGCAGTCCACGTATGCAGGGGGTGCCCCCCATTTGGTCGACCCTGACAGAAATCCGCTCGTACCGCATCGCTCTTAAAGTGTGCCACAGACTGGTCAGAGGATCTTGCTCGGGCTCTCGAAGCCCTCCGGCCGTTCCTCTGCCGGATCATCGAGATCGCGACCACGGTGGATATCTGGACAAGCTCCGCGGCGTTCTCGCCGTGCCAGGCCGCGCCACTTGAGCGAGACGTGGCTGGACGGTCCGACACTCCCTGTGACGGTAAACCCGCGTCTCTACTCATTTCTCCGACGGAGGACTCGCTCCCGAACGCCTTGCCAAGGTAGACGGGTGAATGAGGTAATCGGAGGGCGTGAGGGAGGAATGAGGAATCCGGGGGGTGGGTGCACCTCGGCTCAGGTGGCTGCTCCCTTGGGACCTCCTTCAGCCCGCGTAGGACATCAGCCCCGGCCGGGCCCGCATTGGTGCCTGCCGCCCACGCCGGAGGCCCTGCGTGTGTGGCCAACACGAACCTCATCCGCTCCCTGGGAGCCACGCGCTCGATCCGGAGTTCGCTGAGGATATCGGCCGCCTATTCGGCCGCTAGGGAGGACGCAACTCAGACCCTCGCCGGGGACTGCGCGACGGTGGTTTCGATCGGGAGCCACCCGCAGCCGGCCGCGCGCTTCCGGACCTCGTCTCCGGCGGCTACGGTGGATTCGCTTGGTGGCTCTTGGACGTCGGCGCAGCCATCGCGGTCATCAGGCTGGCCATCCCCGCGAACAGCGCGGCCAACTCGGCGGCCGCTTCCGGTGGCGCCTCCAGAATCAGGCCACCTTCGTGCGTGCGGCGGGAGGTGATCCGCCCAAACAATTCACCGACGCTGGAGGGCGGGGGCGATGGAGCATCCGCGAAAACTTCCGGCGAAGGTGGGCTCACGAACAAATCCGGTTCGGGCAATCGTGATGGCTCCGAGGGCGAATCGACCGCGGCAGACCCAGCGGCTTCCTCGTCCAGCAAGGGAGCCGGCGATGGTTCGTCGGGTACGCTCCCAAATTCTGATTCGCCTTCGGCGCTCGTTTCGGAGACAAGCCCCCTCTGCTGCCCCTGATTCGCCTGCCCAGGAATGTCGCCGACCAAACGCTCCACGTCGGCCAAGAAGGACGTCTTTCCATCGAAGCGGATCTCGTCGCTGGTGCCGTCGAACAACCCAGAAAAGAGCGCCTTCTTGGTGGAGAGCAGGGTGGCGATTCGGGACTCGATTCCGTATTCGTTGACGAAGTTGTAGACGTCGATCGGTCGGGACTGACCCAGACGGTAGATGCGGCCGATGCGTTGTTCGAGGACCGCCGGGTTCCACGGCAACTCAAGATTCACGCAACAGCTCGCGGCATGTTGCAGGTTCAGGCCGACGCCGCCAGCGTCGCTGAGGAACAAGATGCGGACGTCGGGCTCATCGTGAAAGTCGACGAGGCTGCGGGTCCGCACGACCTGAGATTCGGCGCCGGTAAAGAACGCCGCGCGCAGGCGGTTCCTCTCCAGAATGTCGCGCAGGCTCCATTCCGCGAGCCGCAGCATGCGGCGCCATTGACTGAACACGACAATCTTCCGCCCTTGCGTGACAGCGACGTCCTCAACCAACGTCCTGAACTGTCCGAGCTTTGGGGCAAACAACCCTTCCAACAAGGCCCCGTCGGGCCGCGCACGTGCGTAGGCCGGCCAAATGTCCTCAAAATTGAGCTGACCGAGCCCATTCGAGATGATGCGCTGGGTATTGAGCAGCGACATGAGGCGCAGAAACTCCGCCTGCAGGAGCGGCCGCCGGGCGGCCCTGGACAGCAGAGCTGCGATGGGTTGAATCAGGTCGTCGTGCTCCACGCGCTGTTGTTCGGTCATGGGAACCGGAATTCTGGTATCCGTGCGCGCAGGCAACTGGGTCAGGACCTCCTGGCGGACACGCCTCAGCACGCACCCCGACAGGCGCGTCCTCAAGGTGTCGAGGTTGCGCGCTCCCGAACGGCCCTTGCCGCCATCTCCTTCCTGAAACGTGTGCCACGCGGGAAGACGCCACTTCGGCGCCAGCGCGAGATCGTCGATCCAGTCGAGCAAGGAGGCCAGTTCCTCGAGGCGGTTCTCGAGCGGCGTTCCGGTCAGCGCCAGGCGGTACTTCGAATCCAGCGACTTGACCAGCGCGGCAGACTTGGTCGCCCAGTTCTTGATTCGCTGGGCCTCGTCCAGAACAACCATCTCCGGGGCCCGCTCCCGGACCAACGCGTGGTCACGAAGAAACTGCTCGTACCCCAGAATCCCGAATCCCGACCGAAACGCGCGGTACGCGACGGCCCGCTCGTCGGGGCCACCGTCGAACGGTCGGAGCGGCACGTCGGTCGTCTGTTCCCATTCGCGTTGCCACTGTGGTTTGAGCGCGGTCGGAACAATCAGAAGGCCGCGCTTGATCCGGCCAGACCGGTAGAGCGCGTGGCAAGCCGCTATGGCCTGCGTCGTCTTTCCGAGCCCCATGTCGTCGGCCAGCAACAAGCGCCCGGCCTGAAAAAACCGTCGAACACCTTCGCGCTGGTAGGGATAGAGCCGCCGCTTCAACGAACGAACCTCGCGCAACAGATCGGCTTCGTCCCCAGCGCACCCGAGGCGGAGTGCCACTCGACCGTGCTCCTCGCGAAGCAAGGCCACTGTCGCGACGTCGGCCTGCGTGCCGCCTCGCTCGATCGCGCGCAGCAACTCGCTCAGGGTCTTCTCGCGGATTTCGTCCTTCCCCAGCGTCTTCGCGTCTAGACCCATCTGGCCTCCGTTGCCGAACTTGCCTCCCGGTCTGCTCCCACCGACGGCAATGCCCGCCAGACGGTCGCCGGCACCGGTCAGCGCGCGGATGGGATTCCATGTCAGAACTTTGCCTTTGCCACCGGATACGCGCGCCACCGCGCGCCGCTCCTGTTCCTTCCGCGCGTCGGCCACCCGGCGCGATGACGAGTAGACGTGGTCGAGCACGCACAGGAGATGCTTGCAAAGTCCCAGTGAACCGCGCAGGAAGTCGGGGCAATCACAGACGACTTCGAGCGGTTCCACGCCCCATATCTCGGTGAGATAGGGACGCCCAGCCAATTCCGCCTGCCGACCGCCACGTGCTCGGGCGGACGCGGCGGCCGTGGCGTAGCGGCCGAGTACGCGCTTGCCCGCCGGTCGCCGGATCACCGCCAGACCGTCACGCGCCGCGAACTTGAACCGTCGGAGGAGTGCCTCGAAGGCCGCCTTCCGCAGCGGCCAGTCGCCCCCCTCGGTGGCAACCAGCGTCTGCCCGACCAGGACGGCGAGCGGAATCTCGCCAGTCCGGCGATGGCCCATGTCCGTCAGCGCGGCTCGGGTTTCGTCCAAGGTGGTTGGCCATTCCTCGTCGGTGCGGCTCATGCGCCATCAATAGCCAAGCCGGTCGCCCGTGCCAAGCGACAAGCACCCCAATTGTTCCGCGGACGCGAATACCGAATGTGGATGCACACTGGCGCCGAAGCTTCAGTAGGAAACGTACGCCGGGCGCTCCCGTTCGACGAAGGCGCGGACGCTCGGGCGCTGCCACTGTGCGTCCACGAAGTCTCGCAGCTTGCCCGGAACCGCTTCCCCGTTGCCGACCAGCCGCTGCAACATCATCGCGAGATCCGTGTCGGCGATGCTGAACGCGTCGAACAGCGAGGTGCGCCCATCGGGGATCAGCGCGGATGCGGCGGCGATCAGCTTGTCGGCGGCGGCGCGGCCGGCGCTGGACAACGGCGGCATGGATTGCTTGTAGAAGAACGACGCGGTCGGGCGCTCCTCGCGGAGGGGCATGAGATCGCTTCGGAGCCACGCCATTATCTGGCGGGCGCGGGCCCGGTCGCGCACCGCCGCAGGCAACACCGCGGGGTACGTCGGCGGCGCGAACGTCTCCTCAAGGTACTCGACGATCGCGCTCGATTCGGAGAGGTGGAACGCGCCGTGCTCGAGAACCGGCACGCGGGACGTTAGCGACAGCGCCTGGAACGCATGCGTCTTCTGCGCGCCCTCGCGCAAGTTGACGGTGCGGGTCGCAAACGGCAACCCCTTTTCGGTGAGGGTGACGAACACGGAGAAGACGTAGGGGCTGTTCCAGAAGCCATCGCCGTGGAGAAGGAGCGGTTCCATGACCTCGAATCTAGCAAGGAGGCGTAGGATGAGCACGGATGCGCCCAGCGCCGTCATCAGTCAGGGAAGGTGACGGCGTGCTCGCCAGTGTTAGGGTCTCGGGCGAAGGCCCTCATGGTTGTCCCGCGCCGACACCGGACCCACGCATGATTGGCGTCTACGACTCCGGTTTCGGCGGCCTCACCATCCTGCAGGCGTTGCGGACCCGTCTGCCGGCGCAGGACTTCGTTTACC
>JBDSME010000625.1:0-2803 GCA_039916065.1 Polyangia bacterium | reverse complement strand
TCTGAAAGACGTTGTAGGCGATCACCGCGGGGAGGGCCACCAGGATGCCCACCGCCGTGGCCACCAGCGCCTCGGCGATGCCGCCCATCACGTTGCCCATGCCCGACGACGATCCGGCTTGCGTCTGTCCCAGCTCGCGAAAAGCGGTGACGATACCCAGCACCGTGCCGAACAGACCGATGAAGGGGGCGTTGTTGCCGAGCGTGCCCAGGAAAAGCAATCCGGCTTCGAAAGCCTTTCGCCGCTGGCGCACCGCCTTCGATAGGATCTGCTCCACCGCGTCGGGACCGTCGCCGTACCACTCCAGCGCCTCACCCACCACCTCGGCCTCCACGGCACGGGTCTTTTTCAGGGCGGCGCGCGCCGCATTCACGTCGCCACTACGCAACAACTTTCCCAGCAGGTTGCCCAGCGCCAGGGAATCGACACGGCGCCGCCGGAAGTACCACCAGCGCTCGAAGATCACCCCGATGGACAACACCGACAGCGTGATAAGCAGGTAAAGCACCACCCGCGCTCCCAGTTGCGCCACATAGACCATCTTTTCCATCAGCATGCTTGCCCTCCTTCATTCACGACACGTGCCCTTACAGATCCGCTCACAGCTCCGCTCACAGAACTTGGTTTTCCCAGACCGTCAACCCCGCCCCCGCCACGTGAGGAGTCGCCGTGGCGGCTTCTCCCAGCTGGCCGAAGACCTCTGCCTGCAACACCCCCCGAAAGAAAACTGTTAGCCGCCAGCGCACGGTGGCCGCTCCGCACAGCGACGCAGCGTCGACGCGGGCGATGTAGTGACCGGCGGGTGGCGCTTCCGCCCACAGCACGTTTTCGCTGTCGCGTCCGTCGTTGGCGCAACCAGAGTTCGAATCGAAGTCCAGGACCCCGGCGGCGGCCAGCTCGGCGGCTGTGAAAGGTCCTTCGGCTACGGACCGATTGGCCAGCGAATTGCGCCTCTTCGACCAGATCTCCGTCGTGCCCGATCCTCCCGTGGCGGGAGCCACGACATGCAGGTCCAGGTCCGCCGGACCATCCCACTCCAGGCCGATCAGGAAGGCGGCGTCGCTGCCAGCCGGAGCCAGTACCAGGGCCTGGGTCTTCGAAGGGCCCATCACCCCGTCCACGCCCACGGCGCGGAAGACAAGCTGGTGGGTGCCAGCCGGGAGCGCCGGCGAGAACGAACCGCGCGCCGAGAAGGTCAGGTCGGGCGGGCTCATCTGGTCTTCGCCCAGCACCGGCACGATCCAGTGGCCGCGATCTCCTTGCAGGCCGATCGCCACCGCCGCACCGTGTTGGTCGACGCTGCCGGAGATGGATTTGTTCTGCGCCCCCGGGTACAGGCGGTTGTTGTTGCTGTTGACGCTGTGAACCTCTGGTCCAGGCGCTCCTGCAGTGCCTTCTTCGATGGCCAGCGCGCCTTCCACAAACTGCGCGCCGGCGGCGCGGAAGTTCGCGTCCAGCCCCAGGGAGGGATCGGCGCCGCCGCAGCCCGACAGGGCATGCCCCAGGCACAGGAACGCGACAGCCACCGCCCTGGTTTCCCGGACCAGCATCAGAACTTCACCTCGCCCCTCAGCAGAACGGCGTTGTCTCGCAGGTTGGTAGGGTTGCCTGCGGCGTCCCGTCCCAGATGGTTACGATTGATGTCCGCTTCCGCGATCAGCCGCCCCCCGGGCGCCCGCAGGGCCACGGCGAAAGCCCAGGTGTGGTAGCTGAAGCTGTCGGGAACCTGTACCCCCAGGCTGCGGTTGGCCGAGTCGCGATCGGGGTCATAGAAGTCGTAGCGCGCACCCACGGTGAGGTGGGGACCCAGATCCTGGGTCAAGGCGGCGTACCAGCCGATTTCCCGCATGTCCCGCGCCACCGCGCCATAGGACGTCGAGATCAGCGCGTAGGGATCCGCCGGCAAGATTCCGCGATCCAGGTTCTTGGCGACGTAGACCTCGCCGTAGGCGACGCTGTCACCCAGACGCGAAGTGGTCAGGCGCAGGCGCAGGTCGGCGCCGATCGCGTGACGCGAGAACGACTGTCCGCTGGTGGGAGCTACCCCCGGCGCCACCTGGATCTCGGTGGACTGAAATTGTCCGTCTTCGTTGCGGTCCTGCCAGATCAACGACGGCTTGGTGGCCGCGGTCCCCGGGTGAAAGCCCCGCCCGCCCAGCGCCGAGAGCCCCGCCGACACCGACACCGGCCCTGCCACCGGCGTGTCGACCCCCACCCGGCCCACCACGTCCTTCTGGTGATTGGGATCCAGCCCCGCGAATGCGGCTTCACCGATGGGCTCGCCGTTCATCACCGCCACGGCGTAGCGCAGGAAACGCCACCCGCCCTGCAGGCGCGCCCCGGCGTCGTACTCTCCGGGAAACAGGCCGCGCTCGGCGGTGCTGCGCTCCATGAACAGGCGTTCGCGATCGCTCTGCAGCACCTCGAATCCGAAGGGAATCTTGAACAGGCCGATGGTCAACATCGCCAGCGGCTGGTCAGCGGCGGTCGCTCCCGGCAGACGCACCGAGGCCTCGGCGCCGATCAGCCGGGCGGCCGGCCCGCGCGAGGTGTTCCCATCCAGCTCCAGGGCGCCCACCACGAAGGTCCGTTCCAGGGAAGCGCGCAACCGTGCCCGCCGGATGGCGATGCGGTCCTGATTCAACGGCGCTCCCGTCGATGGATTCAGCTGATCCTGCGACGACTGGCGAAAGGCCCAATCAGCGTGAACGAACCCGGTCAGTGACAGACCCGTGGTCGCGGTGGTCACGGCCGGTCGCTCCGCGTCGATCGCCGCCTGCCTTGCCAGCTCGGCATCGGCGGC
>JBDSME010000624.1:0-8376 GCA_039916065.1 Polyangia bacterium | reverse complement strand
GCTCGCGCGAACATACCCTCGTCGCGCGTGTCGGCGGACGTGTCGCGCGGCGCGATCCATTCGTCGACGCGCCTGGTGGTGCCGGTCAACGACACATAGATCCAGGTCTGTCGCTGGTGAAAGGTCACGTCATCCGCCCGGATGCGCGGCGCCAGCACTGACCAGCGCACCCCGGTCTCCACGATGAAATTCGTCGAGACGCGGTGACGAACCGGCAGCGCCACGGACACCACCGTCTCATCGACATTCCGTGCCGTGGGCGTTGGTGGCGTGCCGCGCAGGCTGCTGGCAAACAGGCCTTCCACGCCCACCGTCCATGACGGTTCGAACAACACCAGCGACCGGGCCACCGCGACCACGCGCGGCCCCACTGCTGGCAAGAACGGCTCGACGAAGTAGTCCAGGGTCACTCCGGCGCCGCCGCGCCAGGCCACGTTGCGACGGCCGAGCAACAGGGTGTCGATAGAGATGTCACCCACCGGCCTCACGATGCCACCCTCCCCGACCAATCGCCGCGCTCCGCGATCGCGCACATAGGTCACGCCGGCGGCCAGGCGCAGCTCGGTGGTGCGGGCCAGACGGGTGCGCCACCCCAGGCGCGGCGTGAGGGCGACGATATCCACGCCGTTGTCCAGGATGCGATCCGAGCCCCCCAACGTGAGTACCAGATCGTTGCGGCGATCGATGCGCGCGATGGCGCTGGAATCTAGCTGCAGGTTGGTCTGGCGAAAAGATGGACTGATCTGGACGGCGCCCGTGTCGACGACCGGCGGCGCGCCCGCGGGCGTTTCGATGACCACCGGCGGCGCGCCCGGAACTCCCGCCGACCGCCGCTCGGAGATGTCCCCCACCACCTCGCGATGCTCCACGTCGAGGATGGCCTCGTAGCGCCAGATCCGATTGGCGTCCCAGCGCAGGCCGGTTCCCGCCGACACCGCGAAGATGTCCATCACCTGTGGCACGTTGCTTTGCCCACCGAAGATCTGTGTCAACGACGCGTAGTCGGCCTCTCCGTAGGAGGCGGCAGCGCGTTCCACCAGGCGCACGTTTGGCGTCACGTCCAAGGTCACAGACAGGTCGGCCACGTGCAGCACCAGGAGCTTCTTGCTCTTCAGCAAGTTCGGCCGCCGCCACAACAGCCGCGGGCCGTACTCCAGGATCACCTGTCGATTGGGGCTTGCGTACTCGAGCTGCCCGATGGGGGTCAGGGCGGTCGCCACCCCCGCTTCGGGCTTGTCCCCAGCGACCACAGGCGCCTGACCGACGCGCAGTTCGCCCACGGCGCTGCCGTACGCGGCGAACTGGCCGGACATCCACATCAGCCCCGCCAGCGGCAACAGCCCCAGCATGGCTGTCTACTCCACGACGACGACGTCCCCGTCCCGCAACCGGAACTGGGCACTCAGCGGATCGGGCGCGGTCAGCTCCTGCGCCTTGAAACGAATTCGGTATTCCTTCTCTCCCGGGTGAACCACGAAGATACGATCGCTGGACGCGAACACGGTCAGCCAGCCGGCCGCCGCCAGCGCCGCGGTGAGACTGCGATCGCGGCTCAACTCGTAGATCCCCGGAGTCTTCACCTCTCCCACCACGTTCACCCGGATGGGCGCCCGGCGCGAGACGGCGACGGTCACGCGCGGATTCACCACCATGTTCGTCAACCGGGCCTGCAACAGGGCCGCGACCTGAGCGGTCGTCTTGCCCTCCACGAACACATAGCCCAGCGTGGGATGCAGATAAGCGCCATCTTCGCGGACCACGAATTCACCGGACAGCGGTATCTGATCCATCACGTGGACCATCAGAGTGTCCCGGGGGTGCACCACCGGCTCTCCTTCCGCTGCGACCAGCGCGGGCGGCGCATCCTTCGCCCACAGGAACGGCCGCTCGGTGGCACACCCGGTCGCCGCCACGCCGAGCGCCACCAGACTGGCAGCGCCCAGCAACGAGAGAAGTTTCCTCGACGTCATCAACGATTGCGTCAGCATCACGGATAGGAACTTAACGCGCGAACGGGGGGCGGCGATAGTCCACAGACGCCAGTGTGTTGGCCACCACCCGCCGCCCCTCGATGAACGCGATCACCACGGCCGCCAGGGCCAGGCCCAGGAACAGGCCGATCCCGGTACGCAGCGCCAGGGCTTTCGCGGTGTTGCCCTTTTCCAGCCGGGGCGCGGTGATGATGTCGTAACGAGACTCCGCGGAAACCCGTTCGATGCTCAGCTGCAGCTCCGCCTTCTTCAACTTCTCGAAGAGCTGGCTGTGCAGACGGTTCGTGGCCTCCTGGGTGTGATTGAGCTCCTGCACACGCTCCTCCACCCGGGGCAGGTCCCCCACCACCTTGCGCACTTGCCCCAGGCTACGCTCGGTATCCCCCAGATCGCTGCGCGCGGCGCCGAGCTGCGCCTGCAGCGTCGCCACGCGATTGCTCAACCCCTGCAGTCCGGCGTTGGACTCCCTATCCATCTGGGTGGGCTGCGACCGCATCTCCTCGTTGATCAGGTTCTCGATCCGGGACTTCTCTTCCTTGAGCTGGAGAACCTGGGGATGTCCTTCGGCCAGACCGGAAGCATAGGCCTCGCTGAGCTTCTTGTTCACCGACGCCAGGGAGTCGCGATAGACCTGCGAGGCCTGGAAGCGCGACTGCGCCAGGGGCGACTCATTGGACAGGTCTCGCTTCTGCGCGTCCAGCTCGCCCTGCAGACGCCGCACCTGCGCCACCAACTCGGCGCGCCGGCTCTCCAGCGCGAAGCGGCTGGAGTGGGTCTGCAGCGATTCCTCGGGCAGTCGGTCCGCGTTCGCCTCCCTGAAGCGGGTCCGCTCGGCGGCGATCTGTTGCAGGTCCTTCTCCACGGTCTTCAGCTGATTGCGCAGAAAGTCCGCCTCGGCGCTGAACACCCGCAACGCCTTCTTGATCTCCGACTGCAGGTAGTTGCGCAGGTGCGCGTCCAGAAACACGTCCGGGGCCGGCCGGCCGCGCCCGAACAGGCCGTCGTGATAGGTGGCGCGATAAGTGTGCTCGTCCATCGGCTCGAACCTCAGCCGGCTGGTGATGGCCCCCACCCGGCTCTCGTCGGGATCGACACCGTCCAGCGTCAAGATGGTCGAGCGGACCAGTTCGGGGTGCGTGAAGGCGTGCTCCGCGCCGCGGAAGAACTGCAGCGAATCATCGGTGTTGCGCTCCGTCTCCACGGGGTTCGACTTCATCTGCGGCTGCAGCTTCACCTCGCAGAAGGCCGAACGCGGCGGCGGCAAGATGAACATCGATACCAACCCCAACCCCACGCCCGCGCACAACATGATGGCGATGAGGCGAAAGTGGTGCTGCACGAACCGGTACAGCGCCACCACCTTGTGGACCACCTCGGCGAACGAGGCTCCCTGCTCATCGTCGACGGGGAGAAGAGGCGGCGGAAACTGCGAAGAATGAGAGAGGCGCGGTGACGGCTGAGGCAGCCGCACCAACGCCCCAGCCGGCGCGGGCGCCGTGGCCCACTTTTGCGGGGCGATCAGCGCGATGGTGGCGTCGGCCCGCCGATCCAACAGGAAGGTGAACTCCACCGTGCCCACCAGCAGCCGATCCCCATTCTTCAGGCGCGCTCGTTTGATTCGCTCGCCATGAAGAAACGTCCCGTTGGTGGAGCTGAGATCCTCAATCTCGAACCCGTCGCTGCCGTTGATGATCCGGGCGTGATGGCCCGACACCGAAGGGTCGGTCACCGCCACGTCGACGCCGTCATTGCGCCCGATAATCACCGTGTTGCGGGTCAAGCCATAGACCCGACCGGGATGATCACCGTTGATCGCGATCAGAAAGGCTTGCGCCTCGCCAACCGGGACTGCGCGGTCGAGTTCGGCATCTAGATCGGCATCGGCGGAAGACTCCGCCCCCTTGCCGTCACCGGGACCCGATGGTTGGCTGCTCATACTTAAGTTCCCCGGAGATTAACATGCATATGCTGCGCCGCAACGTACTCCAAGCCCGCCGGCGTCCACGGCCGAACCGCAAGTATACGCGGAGATATCCTTGACTAATACGCGCCCTGATTCTTTTTGGAGCCCATCATCGTCATGAAGATGATCTTCAGATCAAGCGCCAGGTACCAACCTGTGATGTAGTCCAGATCGTAACGAACGCGTTGCTCCATCTTCTCCAGCGTGTCCGTTTCTCCCCGCAGCCCGTTGACCTGTGCCCACCCGGTGATTCCTGGTTTGACCTTGTGCCGCAGCATGTATCCCTGAATCAGCGACCGGTAAGCCTGATTGTGCGCCACCGCATGCGGCCGAGGACCGACGATGGACATCTTTCCGGTGATCACCTGCAGAAACTGCGGAAGCTCATCGATGGAGGTCCTCCTCATGAATCGCCCCAGCTTCGTCACGCGGGCATCATCCTGAGTCGCCTGCTTGATCTCGGGACCATCCTCGCAAACCGTCATCGTTCTGAACTTCAGAACGCGGATCTCCTTGGCGTTGAGGCCGTAGCGACGCTGGCGGAAGAAAACCGGTCCTGGCGAGGTGAGCTTGATGGCGATGGCCACGGCCACCATCGGCAGCGCGATAAGCAGCAAGATCAGGCTTCCCAGCACCAGATCTTCCGTGCGCTTCAACCAGCCCGCCACCCCATGAAAGGGCGAGTCATAGATGCTGACCACGGGGATGTTGGCCACCTGGTGCCAGCGGCCGTGCATCAGGTCGTAGGTGAAAAAATCGGCGGCCAGGTAGACGGTGGCCGTGGTATCGGCCAGCGCCTTCAAGACCTCGCCGATTCGGCCTTCGGCTCGCAAGGGAAGACCGATGTAGACAATGTCCAGCTTGCCAGCACGTGCGTCTTCCACCAGCTGATCAGATGACCCGGCGAAGGGGCAGTGCTGGCGCGCGAAACGTCGGCGCCGGCGCGGCGAACGATCGTCGTACAGGCCGGACAACCGCATGCCCAGCCAGGGCCGGTCCATGATGGTGTCACTTAGCTTCTCGCTGATCTTGGTGGCGCCCAGGATGGCCACGGAACGCATGTTCCGACCCTTGCTGCGCAGGTAACGCAACATGATGCGGGCGCCAATACGCCAGGCGCTGAGCAACAGGGGCGTGGACAGGAACCAGCCCACCGAGACCGCGCGCGAAAAGCTGGCGCTGGTCTTGGTGATGAATCCCAAGGCGAACAACAACACCGGCACGGCCAACCAGGTGGTGAAGGCGGCTTCCAGCTCGCGCGCGATCCGCTCCGATCGCCAGGGACGATACAGGCCCCGCCATTCCGCGAGAAGGTTGAACGCCACCAGCGCCACGGCGGTGGCGGCCGTCATCGGCGCGCGCCACGAATCCCGATAGAAGGTGCAGGCGATGTAGTGCGCGACGGCGATGGACAACAGGTCGGCCAGCCGCTGAAACGCGCTCAGCAGCTCCTCGTTCCCGCGCAGAGCGCCTCGGGGGGAATTTCGTGTCATCTTCCGCCGCCCGCCGTGAAAAACATGTGCAGTTGTAGCTCCGAATTAAGACGAAATATGTGTCATGGATTACAGGTAGCGGCGCCGAAAGTAAAGCGGAATGTGCCTGTGGATAACCTCGCCTGCACAGGGCGCCGGCGCGCGAAACTATTGGCCATTTTTGACCTCCGTCGCGACGCAAATGTCGCGGTTTTCGGTGCTGCGTCATTGGGGGCAAGGTAGGGACGCATGATCGAAGACAACCCTCTCGGCGGGATCCGCGCCGAACAAAAACCGTAAGCGAGAATGCCCCCTGCCCGGCTTGGATTTTAGATTATTGGGACGTCGCGGCGTCCGCGGAATCGGCGGCCCCTCGCGGGGCAGGCGCCGGCGGAGCATGCGAAACGAACAGGTTGGACACGAAGTAGCCGATGGTCAGGGTCACGGGCAAGGCCAGCAACGCCGACACGATCACCACGTTCCAGGTCCCCCAGAAGGTCGCTTTTTGAGGCCGGCGCACGGCGGGTAGAAACACCGTGCGCGACGGTAGCGTCTTGTTGGCCCCGACCGGCGGCGTGGACACGTTGCGCTGAAGCGAATCAAGCACGATGGTGGCCGGACCGACGCGTCCGCCGGCTCTCCCGCGCTGCGGAACGTCCGCTTGGGGGCGCGCCTTTGCTCCCGCGCTGGGCCCCCGGGCACCCGTGGCGAACATGAACTGGATGCGGCGCCTCTGCTCCGAAAGTCCCTCCCCGGACTCGCGGCGCACCCACTGGCCCACCTCGGCAGGCGAGGCCAGGACGTTGTGGCTGGAGGCGACCCGGGCCAGTTCCTTCGCCATCTCCTCCGCGGAGTTGTAACGCCCCTCGCGCGCGCGGGAGAGCGCCTTCAAGCAGACGTCGTCAAGGAAGGCAGGGGCTCCCAACGAGCTGGGCGGGGGGATCTTCTTGCGAAGCACCTTGATGATGGTTTCGTCGTAGCTGTCCGCGGCGAAAAGCTTCTGGCCGGTGAGCACGCCCCACATCATCACGCCCACGGCGAATACGTCGGTTCGGGCGTCTAGCGGCTCCGCGCGGAGCTGTTCGGGCGACATGTAGGCGGGTTTGCCGGTGGCGATCCATTTCGGATCGGCTGGCCTCCCCTCGCCCGTGAAGGTGGCGCTGCCAAAGTCGGTCAACCGCGCCGCTCCGTCCACGCCGACCAGAACATTTTGCGGCGACACGTCGCCATGGACCAAACCCAGCCGGGCCGTCTTGTCGTCCACCAACTGATGGGCATGCTCAAGGCCCCGCAGCACATCCAGCAGGATGCTCACCATCACAGGCACCGGAGCGCGCCGATCATCGGCGAGCAGCTCTGAAAGGCTGGTCCCCTCGATGTAGTCCAGCACCAGGAACGGCTGGTCCTTGTAGGACCCGGTGTCCAGCACCGTCTGCAGGTTGGGATGACTGACCAGTGACCCCACGTGCGCCTCGCGCTTGAAAGATCTCACCGCTTCATCGCGCTTGGCCGAGTGCTGTCGGACCACTTTCAGCGTGTACAACCGCTGGAAACCAGCGTCGCCCGTGCGACGACAGACGTAGATCGAGCCCATGCCACCCTGGGCGATGCGCGTGGCCACCTCGTAATTGCCAACGCGAAACGGTATGGGAGCACTGACCTGGGATGGTGCGCTTTCACTGGGCACGCCGTCCGAGCCGCCCGCGCCAGCAACCCCGGGCAGCGGGGAGCGCGGCACGACGGTGGGCGCTTCGGAGCTTCGAGGATTGCTGTCACCGCCTGCAAGTGCGCCCAGCACTTTCGCGTAGGACACGTTCACGTTGCCACCGGGCCTGACCG
The DNA here is from genome assembly GCA_039916065.1 of Polyangia bacterium. Lineage (GTDB taxonomy): Bacteria > Myxococcota_A > Polyangia > Fen-1088 > Fen-1088 > FEN-1088. The sequence goes on along the minus strand of JBDSME010000624.1, from coordinate 1,111 downwards.
CGCCGGCGGGAGCGTTGGTCGGCGGCGGAACCGATCCGGCCAGGGGATTCGGCAACATGTCACCCATCGACGGGATCCAGAAAGCTGTCACGTTTGGTTTGAAGGTTCGCTGACCTTGACCGGCGGCCACCGGTCCAGAGCCTGGCCCTGATGCCCCCGTGCCGGGAACGCCCCCGGCGGGGGTCGGAGGGCCAAAGGTGCCGCTGCCCTTTGCTGCGGCTTCTGCCGGTCGCGGGCTGACCACCGTTGGTGCGAAGCCGGACATTGTGGTGATGGCGGTACCATCCACCCGCACGCCGGCGGACGATGCGTTGGGATCCATGTTGGCCACGGCGAGCTTGCTGGCCTCTTCCGCCGCGGCGGCGCTGGTCAAGGCGCTGGCGGCGAAGTCCAGGTATTCGTCGATGGCTCGGGTGAGGGCGCTGGAGCCGTCCGTTTCGCCGACGCCTTCGCCTTCACCTTCACCTTCGCCCTGTAAGGCACCGGGGGGCCCCGGCGTTGCCGCATTTGTGGCGGCGTCAATTCCCTCGTTGGCCGTCACCTGAGACGAGTCGGCCTTGGGGCTGGTGGCGTCCGCGAAGAGAATGGCGCGGTCACGCAAGGTACGAAGGTGTTTCCGCGCGACATCGCCCGGCATGCCCGAGAGGCGGATGAGGTCGGCGACCGAACGGCGGCCATCGGTGAGGGCCAGCAACGCGCGTTCTTCGTTCGACAGCGTGGAGATAGAGATCGCGCCGGTGGCGGGCATGACGGCGGACCACCTGCCGGACATCGTCTTGCCCGATTTGATGACGTTGCCGACAGCGCCGTCGCGTCGGCTGTCCGGGACCTCGTCGGTCGTGACGCGCGAATTCCGCGTGAGCACCAGGTCGGAGCTGAGGACGTCCTCCGCGCCCCCATCGCTTTCCTGATCTTTGGTCTTCATGGTCGGCTCCACGTCCTGACGCCCGTTTGCAGTAAACGATTGATGTTATTGGAGAAGTATTGACAAACGGAGCGAAGAACGAAACCTATCGGCCGGGGTATTTTGCATCATTGTGGGCTCTTCATCCACCTTCATCGCCGGAGAGGTGGTTGTCAGGTGGAATGCCTATGGCCGTCCGCACGAGCT
>JBDSME010000623.1:0-5505 GCA_039916065.1 Polyangia bacterium | reverse complement strand
CTGCTTCGTACCTGGCGTTGATGTTCGTGGTGGCGACGCCCACCCAGACGATCTTGTGCGCCATCTCGCTGGGACTGGCGATGGCCGGCGTCGGTTTCAACATTCAGCACGACGGTGGTCACGGCGGGTACTCGGATCGCGCCTGGGTCAACAAGACCATGGCGCTGTCTCTGGACCTGCTGGGGGGGACCGCTTACTTCTGGCACTACAAGCACAACGTCGCCCACCACACCCACCCCAACGTCCAGGGGCACGACGACGACATCAACCTGGGGATCCTGGGGCGCGTCTCGCCCCATCAAAAGTGGTACCCGGCGCACCGCCTTCAGCACATCTATCTGTGGGGGGTTTACGCGTTGCTCGCGCTGGAATGGCAAACCACCGGGGAGTTTCGCAACCTGCTCTCCAAGCGCCAGATCGGCAGCACGCGGGTGCCATTTCCTCGTGGGCGTGAACAGGTGATCTTCTGGGTGGGCAAGGCGGTGTTCTTCGGGCTCGCTTTCGGATGGCCGCTGTGGCGGCATTCGGTGGGGCACGTGCTGGGCGCCTATGTGATCGCGGCGGCCACCCTGGGCCTGGTCCTGGCCACGGTTTTTCAGCTTGCCCACTGTTCTGACCAGGCGCAATTTCGTATGCCGGCCCCCGGTTCGACCTCCGTGGAGCGCCCCTGGGCGGAGCACCAGGTAGAAACGGCGGTCGATTTCGGGCGCTCCAATCGATTGTTGTGCTGGTACCTGGGTGGGCTCAACTTTCAGGTGGTGCATCACCTGTTTCCGAAGATCTGCCATGTGCACTATCCCGCCCTGGCGCCCATCGTGGAACAGACCTGCCGCGCGCACGGGGTGGCTTACGTTGCCTTCCCCACGGCGCGGGAGGCCTTGCGCGCCCATGTAAGGTGGTTGCGGCTAATGGGCCAGCCGCCCGCGGCAATCGAGGTGCGCGGAAGCGACCAAGTGGCTGCCGCGGGGTGAGGTGAGTGGTCCCTGCCGCGCCCGGGGAGAGCCGCTGGCGACAGCGTCGCGCCGCCCTGACCGCCTTCGTCCGCCTGGGGCGGCCGCAGTTTCTTCTGGGAGGGTTCTTGTTGTTCGGCCTCGGCTCGGCCGCGGCCGTGGCCGTCCTTGGTTCGCCGTTCGATCGCCTGGCGTACGCGGTGGGGCAGGGCGCCATCACCTGCATCCAGCTCATGACCCATTACGCGAACGACTACTTCGATCTGGGGGCCGACCAGGCCAACACCACGCCCACGCGTTGGTCGGGCGGCAGTCGCGTCTTGCCCGGAGGATTGGTAGCGCCGCACCTGGCGTTGAGGGCGGCGCGGCTGTTCGGGGCGCTGGCGGCGCTGCTGGTCACCTTGGTCGTGCTGAGGAGGTGGGGCGCGCTCGGCGATTCGCGGGACGCGGCGATCGCATCGTCGCCCGCGGTGGCGATCACCTTGGTGTTGGCCGCGGTGCTGATCCTGGCGGCGCTTCTGGCCTGGTTCTACAGCGCGCCGCCCTTGACGCTGCATTCGCGTGGCCTGGGCGAGGCGACCACCGCGCTGGTTGTGACGGGGCTGACCCCGCTGGCGGGCTTCTTGTTGCAGGTCGGTGGTGGGAGGGGAGCGGCGCGGGGCCTGGTGGTTCTCGGGGCGGCGCTATGGCCGCTGGCGGCGCTGCAGTTCGCGATGTTGCTGGCGATCGAGTTTCCCGACGCCGTCGGCGATGCCGCCGTCGGCAAGCGCACGCTGGTGGTGCGCCTCGGGGGGCAGGGCGCGGCGGCCCTGTATCGGGCCGTCCTGGTGGTGGCGTACGGCGCCCTGCCGCTGTTCCTGGCGGCGGGAGCGCCTCGGCTAGTGATGGTGGGGGCCGGTGCCACCGCTCCGCTGGCCGCGTGGCAGTTCTGGCGCCTGGGGCGGGGGGCGTGGAGCAGCGCGCAGCGCTGGGAAAGCCTGGCCTTCTGGGGGGTGGCGACGTTGGTGGCCACGGCGGCCTTCGAGTTGGCGGCGTTCCTCTGGATTATCGAATGATCACGGGGGGCATCCGATTTTCGCGATTTTCCCGCTTTTCGTCCGGTTTTGTTCTCGGGCCGGACCAACGCGCTTTATGATACCGACTTTCCGAAGGAGGCCTCAATTGCCGGAAGCCACTCGACCTGTGCGATCTGTGCGCCCTCTGGATGTGCCGCGCGGCCAGGACGCCGTCACGGCGAATGCCGGGAGGGTCGTCGTTGCATTGCTGATGGCGCTGGGCGGAGGTGCGTTGGGGGCTTGCGCCACGGGAAGGCCGCTGGAGGTGAAGAAGGTGGATGCGGTGGCGCAGCCTCCGTCGAACGTGGCGGTGTACATGAAGATCACCCGCGAGGATGGGCAGCCGGTCTCCCTGGTTGCCGCTGACTTCAAGGTCTTCGAGGATGGCAAGCAGCTTCCCTCGAAGAAGGTGAAGCGGGCGCTCTTGCCGGTGCAGTACGCGGTGGACCGGTTCGTCTTCGTGGTGGTCGACCTCAGCGGCCCGCTGGTCGATTCGGAGTATCTGTCAACCTTGCAGGATGCCGTGGCCAGCCTGGCGGATCGCATCGGCAAGGAGGCGCGCCTGGGCTTGTCAGCGTTCGATGGCGACGGGCTGGTCCCCTTCGTGAGCTTCGATGACACCGACGCCAAGGCGGGGCTGGTGGCGATGAGAAAGTTTCGCCCGCGCAGCCGGAACATCGATCTGTGGGGCACGTTCATCGGCGCGCTGGACGCCCTGGACAAGGCACAGAAGCAGTCGCCCGTCCCCCACCGGCAAGCGACGCTGATCCTGGTGACCGACCGCCGCGACAAGGCCGGCCGGCATTCGCAGGACCAGGCGATGGCGCGGATCCAGAAATCTTCGGCCGACGTCTACGTGATCGGCATCGGCGACACCATCAACCGCGAGGAACTGGAACCGCTGGGCAAGACGGCGGCGCTGTTTGCCGCCGAGCCGCGCGATCTGGAGAAGCCGTTCGTCGAGCTGGCGGACCGCATCGAGTCTCAGCTGGGCCAGGACTATCTGTTTTCCTACTGTTCCCCGCAGAAACCGGGAAAAAAATCCGAGAAACACGAGGTCGAGCTGCGCATCGCCACCTCTCAGTGGCATGGCTCGGTCGAACATGAGTTCTCCACCAAGGGATTCACCGGCGACTCCTGTGACGCCGCCGCCAAGCCCGAGTTCAGAACCGCGTCCACCAAGGCCTCGGCAGCCGCCAAAGGTGATTCGGACGACACGAGGCCGAAGAAGAAGAAGCCCAAGCCAGACGACGAAGAAAAAGAGTCAGAGCCGGAGAGCTAGGGTCTTAAGCCAGGACAACCCCGGTCGGCCCCTCACCCTCCGGCCTCCGGCCGTCGACCTCTCCCCGGCTCCGCCGGGGCGAGGTTTTGAAATGGCGTCGCCTAGCAACACTTGAGCAACAGTGACGTGCGTCCCTTCCTAGCCTCTCCCGCACGGGAGAGGCCGGCGCGAAGCGCCGGGTGAGGGCACGGGCGCCGCTCCCGAGACAGTTCGCAGCTTCCCGCACGCGCCTCCTTTACCTCCGCCGACGGCGGCTCAGGCGCAGGCCGGCGGCGATTGCAACCAGGTGTTGGAGGGCCTGCGGATGGGCGCGCATCTGGCGGAGGGTCCAGCGGGTCCAGGAGGGGCGGCGCGCCACCAGCACCAGGGCCCTGGTCAGGGTGGCGTAGGCACGCAGCATGGCGCGGCGGCGGCGATCGAAGCGCCACAGCCATTCGTCATCGCGGTCCGCCAGGGCCCGGGGCAGGTATGAAGCCAGCAACTCGGCTGACAGCAGCGCCTGCGCGATCCCTCCTCCGGTGATGGGATCACAAAATCCGGCGGCATCTCCCAGCAACACCGCGCCGGGCGCGATCCCGGCGCGGGCGCTATGACCAAGGGGAAAGCGACCGCGCGGCGCCGAGATCTGCTGCGCGCCCTCCAGCAGCGCCGCAAGGTCCGCGTGTTGCGCGATCCAGGAACCGAGCGTGGTACGCGCGTCCGCGGAGGTGGGGCCGCGTTCGGCCAGCGCCGCCACCAGCACCTCGCCACCGGGCAGCGGGGTCACGTACATCTCGTGTCCGTCGCCCACGAAGATTTCCACCAGCGCTGGCACCTGCCGACCAGGCGCCAGACGAAAATGCATGCGCACGCCGAAGCGCGGATGCCTGCCCGCCGGTCCGTCCAGACCCAGGCCGCGGCGGACACGCGAACGCGCCCCGTCGGCGCCGATCACCAGCGACGCCGGCACGGTGGCCCCTCCCACGCGCAGTCCGATGGCCCGTCCCGCGCGCCGCACCACGGCCTCCACCGGGGCGCCTTCGAACACGCGCACGTGCGGCGTGGCGCGCGCCTCGGCCAGCAAGGCCGCGTCCAGGACCAACCGCCGCTGGCCCAGTCCGTACAGAGGACGTGCCTCTTCATTCGTGTCGGCCGTCGGACGCGACGGAAATCGCATCTGGGCCGTGATGCCGAAGCCGCGGTATCTCACCCCCGCGAAGGGCTGCCCCCCGACCTGCGCGCGGAGGCCCAGGCGGTCCAGCACCGCCACCCCCGACGGCATGAGGCCCTCTCCGCAGGCCTTCTCGCGAGGAAACCGCGCCTCGTCGAACAGGTCCACGCTGATGCCGGCGCGTCCCGCGAAGATCGCCAAGGCAGCTCCCGCCGGACCGCCCCCCGCCACCACAAGATCAGCCATGGAGCTAACGCGCCTTCGCCGCTCGCGGGAGGGCTAGCCCTCCCGCGGGCCCACCCGCTTGCCGTCGATCCCGGCGCGGGAAGCCGCGGTGTGCCCCTCGCGCCGGCTCAGGGCGCGGCGGCGATCGGCGCCAGATGTGCCAGCACGTGGCGCACCCAGGCCTTCTGCTCTTCGGTGATCACTTCGAAGCGGATGCCGGCCATCCATCCCTTGACGTTGCGATCAGCGTTGCGACCAACGTTGCTCTGCGTGCCAGTCCCGGGAGGAACCGCGTCGAGTTCGGCCACCCAGACCGCGCGGCCCTTCACCCAGAGCGGCGGTACCCGTTCTTCTTCCACGTCATCGATCACCAGAAAGAAGCCCAGCGTTACCTCGGCGTGCTCTGGCAGCGGCTGCTTCAGCTCCAATCCGCAGCCACCCTCGGACAGGTCGCGGGTGGTTGCCGTGAACGATCTCTCGCCCAGGTGGACCTCGGCGGACATACGCAGCGGGACGCGGGTAAATCGCCGGCGCGTATCATCTCGGGGCGTGGGAGGTGGTGCGGCACTTGGTCTCGACATTGGCACCCTTCCTGATTGGTCCTATCGGCCTGGACGGTCCTCACGGCTGGGCGGCGTCACGGGCGGAATGGATCATCTTTGTCATCGGCCGGATCCGACCTCTCGAATGTGCCAGAGGCAGGCTCGTGTCCCACCGGATTCAATTCGCCGTCCATGAAGCGCATGAACAGATCCAAAAAGCGCCGCCGGTGGGCGTCGATCTCCACGAACATGGCGCCCACCTGGAACTTTCCCGCGATGGCGGTGCACCAGATGGTGCGGC
>JBDSME010000622.1:0-5396 GCA_039916065.1 Polyangia bacterium | reverse complement strand
TCGGGCGGTCACAAGAATGGTCTCAAGCTGGCGATCGCGTCGATGCTCGTCTCGCCCCGATATCTTTACCGCGTCGAATTCGGCGTTCCGGCGGCGGCGGGGGAGACCACCGTGCGGCTCGACTCGTGGGAGATGGCGTCCCGGCTGTCCTACCTTCTTTGGGGAACGATGCCGGACGCACCGCTGATCGCTTCGGCGCAGGCCGGCCAATTGATGACGGACGAGCAGATCGCCGCGCAAGTCGACCGCATGCTGAAGGATCCCACGCGTACGCGGCTGATGGCGCGCAACTTCCACGAGCAATGGCTCAAACTCTACGACCTACCGGGCCGCGAGAAGGACGCCACGACCTATCCCACATGGGATGAGAAGCTGCTTCCCCTCATGGCGGAGGAAACCCAGCGCTTCGTCGAGTACGTCGTCTTCGACGGTCAAGGAACAGTGCAGGAACTGCTCACGGCTCCCTACACGTTCATGAACGCCACGCTGGCAAAGCACTACGACCCCCGTTCAACAATGACCTCCGCCACGTTTACCAAGGTCCCCCTCGACGCGGCTCAACGGGGCGGCGTGCTGATGCAGGGCGCCCTGATGACCCAGCTGGCAAACGCCGATCAGAGCAACCCCGTGCGCCGCGGGAAGTTCGTGCGCGAACAAATTCTATGCCAGCAATTGCAACCCCCGCCGGGCAATGTCGACATCGTCCTTCCAAAGCTTGATCCCGCGCTCACGACCCGCGAGCGTTTCTCGCAGCACCGAGACAACATGGCGTGCGCTGGATGCCACACCTTGACGGATCCTATCGGTCTTGGGCTGGAGAACTTCGACGCCGTGGGCCGGTGGCGGGACAAGGAGAATGGCAAGGTCATCGACGCGTCCGGGGAGGTAACCGGAACAGCCGACGGCAAGTTCAATGGTCCGATGGAGCTGGCGCGCAAGCTCAGCACCAATGAAGCGGTTGCAAGCTGTGTCGTTCAAAAGTGGTTCACGTACGGATACGGACGCGAGCCGGCTGCGACCGAGGATGCTTGCAGCGTTGATCAGTTGAACCGCGAGTTCGTTGCCAGCGGATACAAGATTCGCGACCTCATCGTTGCGCTCACGAAGACCCAGGCATTCCGCTATCGCCGCGCCGGAGGTGCACCATGAAGCTTTCTCGCCGAACGGTCCTTCGCGGGGCTGGCATCTCCATCGCGCTGCCCTGGCTCGAGGCCATGGGAGAACGGACGTCCAGGGCGCAGGCGGCTGCGCCACCCAAGCGTGCCATCTTCATGTTCAGCCCCAACGGCTACATCCAGGAACAGTGGGTGCCTACCGGCACGGAGACATCGTTCACGTTCCCCGCCGATGGGACCCTCAAGCCGCTGGAGCCGCACATCAAGGACATCATCATTCTTGATGGTGTGGCCAACGTCGCCGCGAACAGTGGTCCCGGCGACGGTCATGAACGGGGTATGGGAAGCATGCTCACCGGGACCCAGCTGTCCGGGACGGGCGGCAAGGTCGGCCTGGGGGGCGGAATTTCGGTGGATCAGGAGATGGTGAACAAGCTGATGCCGCCGACAAAACTGCCGTCGCTGGAACTCGGTGTCCAGAGTCGCCAGGCGGGTACGGTTTGGGGCTATTCCAGCTACAAGGGTTCGGCCATGGGCCTTCCGCCCGAGAACAGTCCCGCCAAGGTCTTCACCCGCTTGTTCGCCGACTTCACCGGGGGCGGGGCCACCCCCACATCGACGACGCCCGACGCCAGCTTGATGCGAACGGCGATGGACCGCAAATCGGTGCTGGACACCGCGATGCGGAACTTCACGACGCTGAACGCAAAGCTGGGGTCCACGGATCGCGCCAAGCTGCAAGATCACTTCGACGCCATTCGCGAGTTGGAAAAGCGGGTCACCACGACACCCAGCGCCGGCGGCGGCGGTATGGCCTCGACGATGTGCGCCAAACCCGTGGCGCCCGTGGACGGTGATTTTCTCGGCAGCGGCAGGCAGCAGATGGATCTGCTCGCCATGGCGATCGCGTGCGATTTGACGCGCGTGTCCACGTTGCAGTGGTCGAACTCATTTGGCGACGCGCGGCCGCTGGCGGACATCACCACCGGGCACCACACGATTTCGCATGACAGCAACCGGAAACCGGAACTTGCCAGAATCGACGGCTTTTACGCAGAGCAGTTCGCGTACCTGGTAGCCAAGCTGAAGGCGATTCCCGAGGGTTCCGGAACGGCGCTCGATAACACCGTGGTTCTGTGGAGCAATGAAGTATCGAAAGGTTGGGTCCATGACCACGTGGCCATGCCTTTCGTCATGGCCGGGCGCGCGGGCGGAAAGCTGCGCACCGGTCGCTTCCTGAAGTTCACGGGCAATCTGCCGCACAACAACCTGCTCGTGTCGATCTTGAATCTGATGGACGTGCCAGCGACGACCTTCGGCAACCCCAAAAACTGCACGGGCCCCCTGGCGGGCCTGGTTTGAGAGGCCGTATGAATTATCGTTCCCCGTCTGCGCGCTTGTTTCCTCGTCTTCTCTGGCTCCTGACAGCCGCGCCAATCGCATGCGCGCCTGCGGGGAGTGAACCCCCGGGCAATGGAAGCGGGGGCAGAGGCAATGTTGCTACCGGTGGCACGACCAACTCCACCGGTGGAGCATCGCCGAACGAAGGCAGCGGTGGCGCCGTCGCTCCGGGAACCACAGGGGGAGTCACCGGTAGCACGGGTGGAGCCAGCGAGACCGGCGGGAGCGTTGGTTCCGGCGGGGCTGGCATGGGCGGCACCAGCGGCGGAACTGGCGGCGCAGGCGGTGGCGGCCTGCCCCCGGCCGGGATGGTGCCCATGTTCGTGGCGACGGGATACTCCGCGCGAACCATCACCTCGTGCGACGACGGCAAAACGTGGATCGGCGACCACCAATACAATCCCACGGTGACGGGTGGGAAAGACGAATGCGGCACGACCCCGTGCAATCGCAGCCATCAAGACCTCACCGAGAAGGGTCTCGCTTACGGCAACGGCATGTTCGTGCAGATCGTTGGCTGGGGCGCCAATCCCAGCGTGAATGTCAGCCGCAACGGGGTCGACTGGAAGTTGACCCACATTCCGTCCAGTCTCATTCGCATAGATGGAAACATCCTTTTTCTGACTGAGCCCACACCCCACTTCGTGGCGCTGACGGGGTATCGCGGCGCTTGTGCGGAGTCCCCGGACGCCGAAAACTGGAAGGCCTGTCCGGCGGCGCCCATGTATTCATCCTCGCTGCGCGAAGCGGGGGGCGGCGGCCCCGCCATCGGTGGCAGCGGCGACACCCCGATGGTGTTCAGCTTCGATAGTGCGAAGACCTGGGCGACAAACTCCAATTGCGCGTTCGGATCGGAGTTTGGGAATTTGGGTCAGGAGGGCGGGATCATGTGGGGCCACGACGCGCTGGTGGTCGTCAACACCGGCGGGAGTTGGTGCCAAACCAAGGATCTCGGCAAGACCTGGAAGACCGGCAAATTCTCCGACGGCGGTGCGGTCGGTAAAGCATCGTTCTCGGGCGGAAAGTTCTGGGCGCCCAATGGCGCGTATGCTCACACATCTGACGACGGCGCGACCTGGACGCGAATCGATTTCAAGCCAAGCACCGTCAGGATTCACGAGATGGCCGTTGGCGATTCGGGGACGGTGGTCGGCGTCGAACGCCTGGGCGACACCGGTAACGTATCCAAGGAGATGACCCGCTTCTATCGGTCGGTGGACGGCGGCCAGAACTGGACGATGTCCACCGCGGCCGCGGGCACAATGTTCCGCCGCGTGGTCTTCGGCTACGGCCTTCCGTCGGCCAAATGTCCGATGCCGCAGTGACGCGAAGTCGCCCTTGTCGGGAATGACGGCGGCTGGCCGTAGGCCAACGCCACCACCGCCCAGGCGGCACATGCGCGCTGTAGCGGTCGCCTTGTTCGGCGGAACGGCCCTGGTGGCGGCGCCAGAACCGGCGCTGGCGCGGGCGCTTGGCATCGTTTCCCCGGGATGCGAGGGGTGTCATGGGGGCGGCGAGGGAATGGCCGAAGTGAGCATGACGGCCAGCCCGACGTCGTTTGCTCTCGGCGACTCCGTGACCATGACGGTCACCATCCGTAGCCCGGGCGCACGGGTGGGCGGGATGTATCTGCTGCCGCCGGCTGGGACCTTGCGCGTGCTGCCAGGCGAGGGCCTGGTGGCAAACCGCGGCCTCGCCCACGATCATCCCAAGCCAGCCGAGAGCGGAACCATCACCTTCCGCTTCGGGTGGCTGGTACCGGCGACGCCTGGCGTGGGGACCTTCGAGGTCTTCGCGCTGGCTGGCAACGGTGACAATACCAGCGGTGGCGACACCCCGGGCTCCAAGCTTTTTCAGTGGGCGTTTGGTTGTGAGGGCCGCAAGGTATTCTGGGACGGTGACGGCGATGGCTTTGGGATACCGGATGAGACGCGCCTCGTTTGCGGCAACGCGGCTCCTCCCTCAGGCTACGCGGACCGAGTCGGCGACTGCCTGGACTTCGACCAAAGCATCCACCCCGGGGCGATTGAGATCTGCAACCTCAAGGACGACAATTGCGACGGCGCCATCGACGAAAACGCGCCTCCGGTCATGTCTTGGCCCGACGAAGACGGCGACGGCTACTACGGAAGCAAGGAAGGGACGCCGCGCACCACCTGCGGTGGCATGCCTGGATACGCGTCCGTGGGAGGTGACTGCGGCCCCCGTGATGCCGCCATCCACCCGGGCATGAAGGAGGTCTGCAACCTCAAGGACGACGACTGCGACGGCAGCATCGACGAGCTGGTCCGCCCGCGCTGTGGCGTCGGCTCTTGCCGACGCGAGGCCTTGAGCTGCAACGCCACCGATTGCGTACCGGGTGTCCCCGCGGCCGAAGTCTGCAACTATCTCGACGATGACTGCGACGGCGAGGTCGACGAGGAGGCATTCTGCGATCGAGGGCTCGTCTGCATCCGAGGCGCCTGTGTCTCGCCAGGCGAGCCGCAGGACGGCGGAGGTACGCAAGACCCGCCGCGCGGCGGAGGCGCCGGTGATGCCCCGACTGGGAGCAGCACGGGGGGTGGTGTCGTGGCGACTGGCGGCGCCTCCGCCGCAGGATGCGGATGCACGTTCGGAGGAGAGACCGTCCATGGTGCGGCGGGGGCGGCGGGTGCGGCGGGCGAAACAGTTCTGTTGCTGGTGCTCGCCACCATGTGGGTAGCGCGTCCCCGCCGTCACAACCGGAAATCGCGGTGAAGCGAGGCAAGCGAACTCGAGATCGAAGTGAGTGGAGGATGCTGGCCACGCGCGCCAGGCATGCCTTGCGCCTTGGCCGCCCTGACGAGGGCGAAGCCCTGGCACGCCGCGCTTTGCAGGCGGCGCCGCGCAGGCCCGAGGCTC
>JBDSME010000621.1:0-17793 GCA_039916065.1 Polyangia bacterium | reverse complement strand
CATGCGGTCGGCGATGGCCGACAATCCCGAGCCCAGGATCACCGCCACCTCGCTTCCGTCGGCGTCCAGGCGTTCGGACAGCGCCGCGGCGCCGGCGCGCACCCGATCCGCCAGGGTGGTGGACAGGGTCACAGCGCACTCACGGCGCGCACCGTCACGGCTGCTGCGGCGCCGCGCAGAAATTCCGTCACGGCGGCATTGAAGGCCAGGGGCGCCTCGAGGTTGGACAGATGGCCGGCGCCGGAGATCTCCACGAAGCGCGCTCCCGGGATCTCCGCCGCCATCGCGCGCATCTCGGCAGGAGGCGAAACCTGATCGGCGGCGCCCACCAGCGCCAGGGTGGGGCAATGCAGCTGGCCGAGCTGAGCGGTACCGTCCGGGCGATCCCGCAGCGCCGCGATGCCCGTGTTCAAAGTCTCCTCCCGGCGCTCCGCCAGCGCCATCACCCGCGCCAGCAACTCGGGCGCCGCGCCTGGTGAAAGCAAGCGAGCAATCGACTGCTGGAGGTAACCGTCGACGCCGCGTTCCTGGATGGCGCGCAGGGCATCGGTGCGTCCCTGGCGTGCCGCCGCGCTGTCGGCGGCGGCGCGGGTATCGGCCAGCACCAGCGCCCACACCCGCTCGGGAAACTGTCGTGAAAACGCCAGCGCCACGTAACCGCCCATCGACAACCCGACCAGCGCGGCGGCGTCGATGCGCAGCCTGTCCAGCAAGTCGGCCACCACCGCCGCCAGCTCTGGAATGGACAGCGGCGCTGGCGCGGGCGGTGAATCTCCGAAGCCGGGATAGTCGAGCGTGATCACCCGATGGCCGGCGTCGATGATTGCCTGAACGTTGTCGGTCCAGGCCCGGCCATCGAAGGGAAAAGGGTGCAGCATCACCACCGCCGGACCTTGCCCCTGGTCATCGAAAGCGATTTCAACATCTCCCAGCCGTTCCCGCCTGTGCATCAGCTGATTCTACGCCACCCCGTGAGGGCCGAATATGCTCGCCGCATTTTTCGCCGGCCAGTCACGCAGGTGGCGCGAGCGTCTCCAGGATCAGTTTCTGGTGGCGCGAAGTCCTGGCTCCGATCGCGAAGGCGCGCTGTAGCAGGGGACGTGCCGCCGCCCACCGGCGCGCGTCCGTGAACCGCACCGTGGCCAGCCTATCTCCCACCGCGACCTGCTCGCCCACCTTTCTGTCCAGGTGAACGCCCACGCCCGCATCCACCTGGTCTTCCTTGCGCAACCGACCGGCTCCCAGCAGGGTGGCGGCCCGGCCCACCAGACCGGCATCCAGGTGGGTAACGTACCCGGCGCTGGTGGCGTGGATGTCCGCCGTTCGTGGCGCCCGGGCCAGCCTGGTGACGTCATCGATCACGCGCACGTCGCCCCCTTGCAAGGCGACGCAGGCGCGCAGGCGTTCCAGGCCAGCCCCCGAACCGATGGCATTCTCGATCATTGCGGCGCCGCTGATGCCGTCACGCGCCCGTTCCCCCAACACCAGCATCTCGGCGCCCAGGCGTACGGTCAGCGCGCGGGTGTCGTCCGGTCCTCCACCGCGCAACACCTCGATGGCTTCCGCCAGCTCGCAAGCATTGCCGACGGCGCGACCCAGCGGTTGATCCATGGCGGTGAGCAGCGCCACCACCCGCAGTCCCGCGCGCCCGCCCAGCTGCACAATGGTGCGCGCCAGCGCCCGCGCCCGCTGCCGTTCCGGCAGGAAGGCGCCGCTGCCCACCTTCACGTCCATCACCAGGGCGTCCGCCCCCTCCGCGATCTTCTTCGACAGGATCGAAGAGGCGATGAGCGGGATCGATTCCACCGTGGCGGTAGCGTCTCGCAGCGCGTACAGGATCTTGTCGGCCGGGGCCAGGCGCGCGCTCTGACCCGCCAGCACCAGCCCGGTCTTGCCGAGCACGCGTTCGAATTCGCGCGGGGTCAGGGCTGTACGAAAACCAGGGATGGCCTCCAGCTTGTCCAGCGTGCCGCCGGTATGCCCCAACGACCGTCCCGACATCATGGGGACCGGCACTCCGCACGCCGCGACCAGCGGGGCCAGACAGAGCGAGATCTTGTCTCCCACTCCGCCGGTGGAGTGCTTGTCCACCTTGATTCCGGGTACCCCCGACAGCCGCAAGCGATCGCCTGACGCCACCATGGCGTCGAGCCAGGTCGCAAGCTCGCGCGCGGACATCCCGCGCCAGACGATCGCCATCAGCAGCGCCGCGAGCTGATAGTCGGGGACGGACCCGCGCGCAGCTCCCTCCACGATCGCCCGCAACGCGTCGTCATCCAGCTCGCCACCGTCGCGCTTGCGGGCGATCCAGGACGGCAGGGGCAAACCGCCTGCCGCCCGCCCCGCGCCACCGCGTCCCCGCTTGCTCTCGCGCTTGGATGACGACCGCCTGGTGGCGGCCCTCTTCTTCGCGGCCGGCCGGGCGGTGGCGCGCCGGCTGCTCACGGACGCAGCTCGTTCCAGAAGCTCACACCTTGCTCCAGCGCCGGTGCCCCCAGCGCCGCCGCCACGGTTTGACCGAGGTCGCAGAAAGATTGGCGGACGCCCAGCGCCACCGGCCGGACTCCCGGTCCGAACGCCAGCAGTGGCACGCGTTCGCGGGTGTGGTCGGTGCCGGGCGTGGTCGGATCGTTGCCGTGATCGGCGGTGATGAAGACCACGTCATCTCCGCGCAGGGTCGCGCGCAACAGGGGTAGCCAGGCATCGAACGCCTCCAGGGCCCGCGCGAAGCCTGGACAATCGTTGCGGTGTCCGTAGACCATGTCGAAGTCCACCAGGTTCACGAACAAGAGTCCGCGATCCATCCGCCGTAGCGTTTCGATGCTCATGCTCATGCCATCGACGTTCCCTTCGGAGTGCAACGATTCGGGGACACCCCTGCCCGCAAAGATGTCGGCGATCTTGCCCACGCCAATCACGGGAATTTTCGCGGCCGTCAGAACGTCGCACAACGTGGGCGACGGCGGCAGCATCGAAAAATCCCGCCGGTTATACGTCCGGCGAAACTGCCCCGGCGGCCCCACAAACGGGCGGGCGATCACCCGGCCGATGCGATGGCGGTCTGCGAGCCGTCGTGCGCCTTCGCAGATCCGGTACAGCTCCGGCAGGGGAATCACCTCCTCGTGCGCGGCGATCTGCAACACCGAATCCGCCGAGGTGTACAGGATCAGCGCGCCCGTCCTCAGATGCTCCACCCCCAGTTCCTCGATGATATCGGTCCCGGAGGCGGTCTTGTTCCCCAGCAGCCCGCGCCCCGCGACCCGTTGCAGGGCGCCGGTGATGTCGGGCGGGAATCCGTCCGGATAGGTGGCCATCGGCTCAGAGGTGATCACTCCCGCCATCTCCCAGTGTCCGGTGATGGTGTCCTTGCCCGCGGAGGCCTCGTTCATCAAGCCCCACGCGCCTTCCGGCTGCGCCACCGGGGTCACTCCGCTGATTCCGGTCAAGTGTCCCAGGCCCAGGCGGGCCAGGGTGGGCAGCGCCAGCCCTCCCATCACGCGCGACAGGTTCCCCAAGGTGTTGGCGCCGGCATCCCCATACACCTCAGCGTCCGGTGCTCCACCACACCCCACCCCGTCGGCGACGAGGACGATGACGCGTCCCATGTCAGTAGTATTGCGGATCTTCGGCGTAGTTTTCGAATTTCGTGAACGCCTTGAAGAACGTCAGCTTCACGGAACCGGTGCTGCCGTTGCGGTGCTTGCCCACGATGATCTCGGTGACGGTGGTGGGACTGGAGTCCTGGGCGCCATCCCCGACATCGTCCCGGTGGATGAAGATGATCACGTCAGCATCCTGCTCGATGGCCCCCGACTCACGAAGGTCCGACAGTCGCGGCTTCCCCCCGTCGCGCTTCTCCACCTCGCGGTTCAGCTGCGACACGGCGATGATGGGCACCTTGAGATCCTTGGCCAGCGCCTTCAAGCCCCGGGAAATCTCCGCGATCTCCTGCTGCCGGTTCTCGTCACGCTTTCCCGCGCTCCCCCTGGCCAGCTGCAAGTAGTCGACGACGATCAGACCCAGCGGCGGCGGTGGCGGCCGGCCATCAACGGGCGGCGGCAAAGGCGGGAAATAACGTGAGTCGCCGCGGAAGCGCCGGGCCTTGGCCCGAATTTCCATGATGGAGATGGCGGACGAGTCGTCGATGAGGATGGGCGCCTCGGCCAGCTTCTTGCTCTTGGGATGAATGTTGTTCTTCCAGTCGGAGTACTCGAGAAAGCCACGCTTGATCTTTCCCGAGTCGATGCGCGTCTCGCCGGCCAGCATGCGCTCCATCAGCTCGTACTTGGACATCTCCAGCGAGAAGATCAGCACGGGGATCCCGCCCATGGCAGCGTTCACCGCCACGTTGACCGCCCACGACGTCTTGCCGCCGCCGGGGCGCGCCGCGACGATGATCAAGTTCTCGCGCTGTAGCCCCGCGGTCAGCTCGTCAAGCTTGGTGAACCCTGTCGGTACGCCGGTCACGGCTTTTCTTTCGGACGTGCGCACCTCCAAGTTGTGCAGCACCTCCTCCATCAGCTCGCCGGTGGCGGAATAACTCTCGCGCCGGTTCTGCTGCGCCACTTTGAAGATCTGCGTCTCGGCTTCGTCCAGGAACTGCTCGAAGTCTCCGAAGTCTCCATTGGCCCGTGACTGGATCTCGGCGCAAGCGGCGATGAGCCGCCGCAAGGTGGCCTTCTCCTTCACCAGCCGGGTGTAGTGTCCGATGTTCTCGGCGGTGGGGACGCTGTTGGACAGCGTCAGCAGGTACATCTCGCCACCTTCCAGCCGCGCGATCATTCCGCGCACGCGCAGTTCGTCAGCGACGGCGATCACGTCCAGGGGCTGTCGTCGCTTGTCGATGGCCAGCATGGCCTCGAAGATCTCGCGATGCGCCGGTAGGAAGAAATCGTCGACCTGCAGCGAGGTCGCCACCTCATCGAACGCGGAGGGTTTGATGAACACGCCCCCCAGCACCGAACGCTCCGCATCCAAATTGTGGGGAGGCGACCGACTGGGCACCAACTGAGAAGCACCAACATCCAACATGCGACCGACCAGTCTACTCCCCCTCTCCCCCCTCCAACAGCAACAACCTCCCATCGATACATCCTGAAAACCCAACGATCCCTTCATCACCAACCCAGCACCAAAGCGCGGCATTAGCTCATCGCCATGATCGCGGCGTGGTGAGGTCGCTGGCTTCCGGGGGGTAAGGCATCCCTTTTGGGGACCGCTCCTGTGATGCCCCGCGGACGGGGCATCGTCGCTCGTAGTCGGCCTGGCATCCTGCCCCGAGGCCGGGGCAGGAGCGGCCTCCTGCGTCCCCAAAAGGGAAGCCTCACCCCCCTCGCGCCTGCTCCATCCACTGGGTGACGTCTGGCTTTATCCGGATCGCACCTACTGCTCAGTCAAGGAAGCCGGAAGTCGGCGTAGGGGGGTGGCCGCGCCCGGTTGGGGGACGGAGGAGGCTGCTCCTCGCCGTCCGCGGCGAGGATGCCAAGCCGACTACGAGCGACGATGGCCCGTCTGCGGGCCATTCCAGGAGCGGTCCCCCAAATGGACCCAGTCGTCCCCCGAAAGCCAGCGACCAGATGAGCGTCGGCCCCGAGACGCATTCCCTCGCTCGCCGATGAAATGCGGTGGAGTGAGGGGAGGTGGGAGAGTGTGCAGGGGCGTCGCTGGTGGGGGAGGGAGATGCACGGAGCTGGTGGGGGAGAGATGCACGGAGGATGTGGAGCGAGAGGTGCACACACGCAGACTGGTGGGAGGAGAGAAATGCACGGAAATGAGAGGGGATTCCGTGGGGATGGTGGGTGTTGGGGCGGGTTTCCGTGTTATAAAACTGTCCCGTTTTCGTGTTCGGTGTCGCCGGCTTAGCCGCGGTGGCGTCCGGGCGGCGTCATCGTCGTCCCGCATTCGACTGCACCGCGTCTGAGGGGCGCCTCGGGCTGAATCCCGAAGTGGAGGAGCGCCAAAGTGGAGCAGCAGTCGAAGCAAGGCAGCGAGTCGAAACGAAAGAAAGACAAAGACACCGAGTCGGCGGGAGGGGCTTCGAACGGGATCCACGATTTTCCTGCCGAGCTGGCCACCCAGGCCGCCGCCGCTTTCGAGGCGGAGAAGGTTTCGGTCGAGAAGGGGATCGACGCCTGGAAGAAGGTGGTGGTGGCTGCCCCCTCCTCCTGGGCTCCTCGCCGCGAACTGGCGCGCGTCTACAAGAAAGCCGAACGCTGGAATGCCTTCATCGAGGTGTTGAAGGACGCCGTCGACAAGGCCAGCTGGGCCAAGTCCGAGGACAAGGTTCCCGTCTTGATGGAGATGGTGGAGATCTATCGGGACCGCCTGAAGCTGGACGTCATGGTGGTGAACGCGTTCAACCAGATCCTCAACATTCAGCCCAGCAACCTGGAAGCCGCCGATGCCCTGGCGGCGCAGTACGAGCAGATGAAGCGGTGGCCCGATCTGATCTCCCTGCTGCGCAAGAAGGCGGCGGTGGTGGAGGACCCGGCCGAGAAGGTGGCGCTGCACCTGCGCGTCGCCAATCTGTTTCTGGAGAAGTTTTCGAATCAGGCAGAAGCCATCAAGGCGTTCGAGACCGTTCTGGAGATGGAGCCGGAACACAGCCAGGCGCTGGCTTTCCTCAAGCAGATGTACGAGAAGCGCCGCGACTGGGAGAAGTTGATCGCCGTTCACCAGCGCGAGATCGCCAAGATCACCGACGTCAGCGAGCGCAAGGGGCGACGCATCGAGGTCGCCAAGCTCGCCTCAGACAAGCTGAAGAAGCCAGCTGTTTCCATCGAGCTGTGGAAGCAGGTGCTGGAAGACGACGACGCCTCCCCCGAGGCCCTTGGGGAGCTGGAGAAGCTTTACGAGCGCGAGAAGGCCTGGACCGAGCTGGGCGACGTGCTCCAGCGCCAGGTGGCCCTGAACGAGGGCGACGCCGCCAAGCAGTCCGCGCAGCTGGTGAAACTGGGCATCCTGTACACGGAGAAGGTCAGCCTCCCCCAGAAGGCCACCGCCGCCTGGCAGGCGCTGCTGGTCGCCGAGCCGGAGAATCGCCGGGCCCAGGACGCGCTGAAGAAGCTGTATCTGCAGCAGCGCGACTGGAACGCCATGGAGCAGTTCTACGCCGCCCAGGGCAAGTGGGACGAGCTGGTGCGGGTATTGGAACGGCAGACCGAAGCAGAGGACGACAGCGCGCGCCTGGAGCTGTGGAACAAGATCGGCGAAATTTACCGCGATCGTCTGGCCAAGACCGACAAGGCACAGAAGGCGTTCGAGAAGGCACTCTCGCTCGATGCGGAAAACCTCATCGCCGCCGAAGCCCTGATCCCCATCTACGAGAGCAACAACGCCGTCGGTGCATTGGCGCAGGTGTTGTCGGTTCAGCTGCAGCACACCCGCTCCTTCGAGGAACGTCAGGCGCGGCTGAAGCGTTTGGCGGGCCTGCTCGAGCGCGACGCCGGCGATCAGGCGAGCGCCCTGCGGATCGCCCTGACCGCTTTCGCCGAGAACCCCACCAGCGACTGGGCCCGCCGCGATGCGGCCCGTTTCGCCGCCAGCTCGCGGAACTGGGAGAAACTTGCAGAAGTCTTCGAGGCCGCCCTGCCCAAGCTGACCAAAGCTGATGAGAGCGCGGTCCGCCTGGACGTGCTCACCGTGCTGGCCGGTGCCTACGAACGAGAACTGGCCAACCCGGAGATCGCCATAGAGCGCAACCAGGCCATCCTGGAAATCGCCCCCAAGCACGAGGAGGCGGTGAGCGCGCTGGAGCGTCTTTACATCGGTACCGGACGCTTCGCGCAGCTTCTGGCCATTTACGACAAGAAGCTGGAGCTGGCCAAGTCCAAGCAGGAACAGCTCGAGATCCGTTTCAAGCTAGCTGGACTGTACGAGGACGAGATCAGGCAGCCGGACAAGGCTATCGAGATCTATCAGGCCATCTTCAAGCAAGAGCCTTCTGAGCTCCTGGCGTTGCATGCGCTGGATCGCATCTACGCAGGCCTGGGCAGATGGAAGGATCTGGTCAGCACCATCGAACGAGAGGTGGAGCTGTCCCGCGACGATCAGGCCGTCGCCGAGCTCAAGTTCCGGCGCGGTCAGGTGGAGGAGCAGCAGCTCAAGGATCCGGACGCCGCCGTGAAGTCGTACCGCGAGGCCCTGACCCTGATCCCCACGCACGAGGGGGCGCGGATGGCCCTGCAGGCCTACCTGAAGGACCCCGATCGCCAGCTGGCCGCGGTGCAGGTCCTGGAGCCGATCTACGAGCAGACCTTCGAGTTGCCGCGGCTGGTGGAGGTGCAAGGAATCAAGCTCGGCCGCGAGAAGGACCCGGCGGCACGGGTGCTCTTGATGTTGCGCATCGGCGGACTGCACCAGAGTCTCTCCGATCCCGAAGCGGCGTGGGACGCTTATGCCAGCGCCTTCGCCGAAGACCCCACCTCCCAGAAGGCGCGCGAGGCGCTGGAGGACCTGGCCACTTCGCTGGACCGCTGGGTTGGACTGGTGAAGCTGTACGAGTCGGCGCTGAAGAAGAAGCTGACCCCGGCGCTGGAGCGCGAGCTGCTGCTGGTGGTGGCTGTCGCCTACGACGAGAAGCTGGAGAAGTCCGAAAAGGCGGTGGAGTATTTCCGGCGCGCGCAGGAGATCCTGCCTCAGGATGCCTCTGCCCTGGTGGCGCTGGAGCGGCTGTACACCCGCACCGAACGCTGGCCCGACTTGATCGACACCCTCCGCCGCAAGGCCGAGCTGGTGGCGGACCCCGCCGAGCGGGTGCTGATTCGTACCCGCATCGCCACCGTCTGGGAAGAGATGCTGGCCAATCCGGAGGAGGCGATCGCGGCGTGGAACGAAGTTCTCGCCGACGGTTCGGAGAACCTGCAAGCGCTGCGCGCGCTCGACCGGCTGTATCTGGGGCAGAGTGAGTTCCGCGAGCTGGCCGACAACCTGCAACGACAGCTCGAGCTCGCCAGCGATCCGGCGGAGAAGGTGACACTGCTGTGTCGACTGGGGGCCTTGCGCGAACAGAGGCTGCGCGAGCCGGGCGCCGCCGTCGACAGCTATCGCCGCGTGCTGGAGCTTGAACCGGAGCACGCCGAGACCATCTCGGCGCTGAACCGCATCCTCCCCGATGCCAATTACGAGCTGCAGGTGGCCGAGTTGCTCGAGCCGGTCTACCGGAGCCGGGGCGACTATGCCCCTCTGGTGGCCGTGCAGGAGGTGATCGCCCGGCATGCTTCCACGCCGGAGCAGAAGATCGCCATGCTGTCGCAGATCGCCGAGGCCTACGAAATAGGTCTGGACGATCCCGAACGGGCCTACGACGCCCTGGGACGCGCCCTGCGCGAGGATCCCTTGCAGCCGGAGGTGCAAGGGGGAATCGAGCGGTTGGCCCGGGCACTTGGCAAGCTGGAGGATCTGGTGCAGCGGTACGTCGCCCTGGTGCCCACGATCTCCGACGGCGATCTTCGGAACGCCCTCTATCACAAGATCGCGCGTCTCTGGGAGAACGATCTTCGTCGTGACAAAGACGCCGCGGAGGCCTACGCCGCGGCGCTGGATTCGTCACCGCGCGATCTGGTGGCGGCCAACGCCCTTGAACAGATCTATCTGCGGTCGGGGGATTACGCCCAGCTGGTGACGTTGCTGCTGCGCAAGGCGGACGTCGTTCCCGGGTTGGCAGAGAAGAAGGAGCTCTATTACAAGGCGGCGCAGCTCTACGAAGAGGTGCTGGAGAACCTGGAGAAGGCCATCGAGGTCTATCGCCGGGTGCTGGGGGTGGATGACAGCGACGCCGTAGCGCTGGACAACCTGGAACGGCTGTACATCCGGTTGTCGCAATGGACTGATCTGCGCGATATCTACGCCAAGAAGGCGGATCTGGCCGCCAGTCCGGCCGAGAAGAAGCAGATGCTGTTCGTGCTCGGGCAGGTCCACGACCGCGAGCTGCAGAACCCAGAGCGGGCCATCGAGACCTATACCTCCATCCTGGATCTCGATCCCGAGGACTATGACGCCGCCCAGGCGCTGGATCGCCTCTATCAGCGCACCGAGCGCTGGTATGACCTGCTGGCCATCCTGCAGAGGCAGACCGAAATGGCGCCGGGGCCCGAGGAGGTGGTTAGCCTGCGCTTCCGCATCGGCGAGCTGTGGCGCGAGCATCTCAGTGATCTCACCCAGGCGGTGGAAGCCTACCGCGCCGTGCTGGCCGTGGACCCCGCTCACGAGCCCACCCTCCGTTCTCTGGAAATGCTCATGGCCAGCGACCAGGAGCCGGTGCTGGCGGCGCAGGTGCTTGAGCCGATCTACGAATCGGCCGGGGAATGGGATCGGGTGGTGGCCGTCTACGAAGTGATGGCGAAACACGCCGAGACGCCCCAGCGGCAGGTGGAGCTGTTGATCGGCATCGCGGAGATCGAGGAGCGCCGCCTCTCGCATCAGAGCGCCGCCTTCGAGGCCTATGGACGGGCCCTGCACGTCGATGCCAGTAACCAGGACGTGGTGGCGCACCTGGAGCGCCTGGCGGCCGAGACCAATGGCTGGCAGAAGCTGGCGCGCCTTTACGCCGCGGAGCTGGAGACGACGGAGGACGCGCCCCGCCGCGTCGAGCTGTTGTTGCGGCTGGCCCGCATCCACGAAGAAGAGACGGACCAGGGTGACGACGCGATCGCCGATTATCGCCGCGTGCTGCAGGTGGATCCCGACAATCGCGCCGCCCTGGAGGCGCTGGATCGCCTGTACAGCCGCAACCAGAGCTGGGACGAGCTGACCGACGTGGTGAAGAGCGAGATTCGCACCGGCCGCTCCAACGAGGAGATCGTCGATTTCACCTTCCGCCTGGCGCAGATCTACGAGCTGGCGCTGATGGACATGCCCAGGGCCGTCGAGGCCTACCGTGACGTGCTGGTGGCCGACCCCAACCACCCGGAGACGCGCGCTTCCCTGGAACGTATGTTCATGGGCGGTACCCGGCAGGGTGAGATCGCCGACGTCCTGGAGCCGCTTTATCGACAGAACCAGGAGTGGGAGAAGCTGGCCCAGATCTACGAAGTGCAGCTCGGTCGGCTGACCCTGCTGGAGGAGCGCCAGGCGCTGCTGCGCCGGCTGGCCGAGATCTACGAACAGAAGCTCGTCGATCAGATCGCCGCGTTCGCCTGGTGGGCCCAGGCGGTCAAGGAAGATCCGTCGTCGCATCTGGCCCTGGATGAGTTGCTGCGGCTGGTGCGGTCAACCCATCAGTGGGACGAGTACGTCAACACCCTGTTCGACGCTGCGTCTGCCATAGCGGCGCCGGAGGTGCGCCGGGACGTGCTGGTGCGCCTGGCGACGGTATTCGAAAACGATCTGGGAGATCTGGAACGGTCGGAGAAGGTGCTGGTTCAGGTGCTGTCGGAGAACGATCGCGACCCGCTGGCGCTGGAATCTCTCGATCGCATCTACGTCGCTCAGGGGATGTACGACAACCTGGCGGCGGTCTTGCGCCAGCGCATCAGCATCACCGACGACGCCAGCGAGCTTGTGGCGTTGCACCTGCGGCTGGGACGGGTCAACGCCGACGCCCTGGACGACGTGGAAGGGGCCATCGTCAGCTACCTGGCGGTGCTGGAACAGCAATCGCGCTTGCTGGAAGCGCTGGAAGCGCTGGAGCGCCTGTACTTCCGCAGCGAGCGTTGGGTGGAGCTGTACGGCATCTACGAGAAGCTGATTGACGTCGCCCAGGACGACAGTCAGCTCGCCGCCTGCTACGCCCGGATGGCAAAACTGGCGGCCGACGCCATGGACGACCCCGCCAGGGCGGTGGGGTTGTGGGGCCGCGTGCTCGACCTGCGCCCTGATGACGCCACCGCGCTTGCGGGATTGGCTGACCTGCACGAGGCGGCCGGCGAGTGGAAAGAGATGACCGAGGTTCTGGATCGGCTGGTCCTCGCCCTGCCGGAGCCGGAACGCAAGATTCCCGTCTACAAACGATTGGGACGCGTCTGGGGCGAAAAGCTCAGCGAGGAGCGAAGCTCTCTGGAGAGCTGGCAGAACGTCCTGGAGATCGACCCGCAGGACGTGGACGCGCTGCGCGCCATCGTGAAGAACTACCGCACCGCGGGAGCCTGGGAAGACCTGTCAGAGTCTCTGCGGCGTCTCATCGGCGTGGCCCAGCTCGGCGAGAGCGGGGTGAGCCAGCCAGAGCTGCAGGATCTGTATTCGCAGCTCGGCGAGCTGGAGGGCGAAACCCTCATGCGCACCCAGGAGGCCATCGAGGCCTGGCGCGAGGTGCTGGAGATCGATCCGCAGGACTTCCGGGCGCTGGCGGCGCTGGAGAAGCTGTTCATGCAGGAGGCGCGGTGGGAAGACGCCGTCGACATCCTGGAACGTCGCTCCAAGGCCCTGGTGAACCCCACCGAGCAGGTGGACGTCCTGATGCAGGCGGCGTCCTTGTGGGCCGACAAGATTGGCGATGGCGGCTCGGCGGCCGAGGTCTACGAGCGCATCCTACAGCTCGACCCCTCCCACCAGGCGGCCTCGCACGAGCTGGAGCAACTCTACCGGCAGCGCAAGAGCTGGGTGAAGTTGATCGACTTGTTGCTGGCGCGCACGGAGTTCGTGACCGAGAGCGGGGCTCGCATCAATCTGCTGGTTCAGGTCGCCGAAACGTATGAGCAGCAGCTGGACGACAAGGAGAGCGCGTTCGTCACCTTGCAGGCCGCTTTCCGCGAGGACTACTCGAATGACCATGTGGCCATGCAGCTGGAACGGCTGGCCACCAGCACCGGCCGCTGGAACGAGCTGATCTCGGACTACACGCAAGTGGTCCAGGGCATCTCCGACCCCCGGCAGTCAGCTGATCTGT
Source organism: Polyangia bacterium (assembly GCA_039916065.1). Classification (GTDB taxonomy): domain Bacteria; phylum Myxococcota_A; class Polyangia; order Fen-1088; family Fen-1088; genus FEN-1088. Next base: position 4,970 of record JBDSME010000621.1, on the reverse strand, counting down.
GGGTAAAGATCGCCCGCTGGTACGACTCGGCGCTGGGTCACGTGGACTACGCCATCGCCTCGGCGCAGCAGGCGCTGCAGCTGGAGACGGGACACATCGGCGCCCTCACCGCCCTGGAAGACTTCTACCGCAAGCAGAAGAAGTGGTCCGAGCTGGTCGCCGTGCTGGCGAAGCACGCGGACCTTGAGCAGGAGACGGTGCGGCGGGTCGATCTGCTGCTAGCCCTGGCCGACACCTACGAGACGCAGATCGGCGACGCGGCTCAGGCGACCTACGCGTACCAGCGCGCCCTCGACGCCGACGAACGGTGCCTGGAGGCCATCAACGCCCTGGAGCGCCTGTATCGGCGCACGCAGGCCTGGGATCGCCTGGTCGACGTCCTTGCCAAGAAGGCCATGGTGGTGGACGACACCGATCTGGCGGTGCGGCTGCGGCTGCAGGTGGGCGAGTTGTGGGAGGACCGGCTGGGGGACAATGATCGCGCGGTCGAGGCCTACAAGGAGGTCCTCTCCGTCGATCCCCAGAATCTGGCCGCCCTGAAGGCACTGGATTCGCTGTACCAGAAGACCGGCAACATGGAGGCCTACCTCGAAAACCTGGAGCACCAGCTCGAGGTTTCCTCGCCCGAGGGCGATCGGGTGGAGATCTACCAGCGCATGGCCACGGTGTGGGAAGAGCAGTTCTCGAAGAGCGACCGCGCCGCGGACGTGCTGGAGAAGATCCTGCTGGTCGATGACCGCAACCAGCGCGCCTACCGCGATCTGGAGCGCATCTACAGCCAGGAAAAGAAGTGGGAGAACCTGGTCGAGACCTATCGCAAGCACATCCTGATCACCAATGACCAGAACGAGCGGATCGAGTTTTACACCAAGAAGGGGCAGGTCCTAGAAAACGAGCTGCGCGATCTGGAACGGGCCATCGAGGCTTACAACGACGCCCTGAACTTCGCGCCCGACCACGCCCCGGCGCTCTCCGGCCTGGCGCGTCTGTACGAGGAGACGGAACAGTGGGAGCGGGCGGTGGATGTGATGCGCCGCCTGGTGGCGATGCCGTCGGAGCCCAAGCAGAAGGTAGACCTGAACTACCGCCTGGGGAAGATCCACGACGAACAGCTCCGGGCGCCAGAGGCGGCCGAAGAGTTCCTGGTTGAGGCACTGGCGCAGGACCCCACCCACGTCCCCTCGATGTTGTCGCTGCTGGCGCTGTACAAGCGGCGCGGTGACTGGCTGAAGGCGGCCCAGCTGATGGTGCGGGCGGAAGCCAACACCCAGAATCCTCTGGAGAAGACGCGCCTGTTGAATGAGGCGGCCCGCATCTATCAGGAAAAGATGGACGACGAGGCCATGGCCACCCAGCTCTACGCGCGGGTTATCCAACTGGATCCCGAGCACATCGAGAGCGCCGAGCCTCTGAGCGAGCTGTACTTCAAACGCAAGGAGTGGGCGCCGCTGGTCCCGCTCATGGAGACGCTGGCCCGCAAGGCAGGCAAGAAGACCAACCGCGAGATGACGCAGCTTTACCATCGGTTGGCCAAGGCCGCCGATCAGGTGGGGGACTCGGAGAAAGCGCTCAAGTACTACAAGCAGTCCTATGAGCTGGACGCCACCTATCTGCCCACCTTGCTGGACCGCGCCGCCCTGCTCTACAAGCTGGAGCAGTGGGACGATGCTTTCCGCATCTACCAGACCATCCTGGTCCACCACCGCGATTCGCAGAAGGACGAGGACATCGTCGATCTCTTCTTCCGATTGGGGCGGATCAAGCTGAGGCTGGGGGAACGCACCAAGGCCGTCAACATGTTCGAGAAGGCCCTGGAGATTCAGGGCGGCCACCGGCCCACCATCGCCGCGCTCACCGAGCTGTACTCCGAGTCCAACGACTGGGAAGCGGTGATCAAACAGAAGCGCGCCCTGCTGACCGCCACCCAGGATGTGGAAGAGAAGTTCGGCGTCAACGAGCAAATCGCCACGATCTACAAGGAGAAACTGACCAACCCCCAGAAGGCCATCGCTGCCCACCTGGAGGCGCTGGACTTGAAGCCCACCGATCGCCAGTTGCTGCACAACCTGCTGGATCTGTTCAGCGAGACCAAGCAGTGGAAGAAGGCGATCGAGATCCTGGTGAAGCTGGCCGAACTGGAGCAGGGAAAGTTGAAGGCGCGCTTCCTGGTGGCGGCGGGCAACATCGCCAACTACGAGTTGCACAGCACCGACGATGCGGTGGAGTTCTACAATCAAGCCCTGGACGCCGATCCCGATGATCTGAAGGCCTTCGAGCGCATCGACAAGATTATGACCGCCAAGAAGGACTGGCGGAACCAGGAGCGCAGCTATCGCAAGATGATCAAGCGGCTGGGCGGCGAGCCGCCGCCCGAGAAGCGCCCCACTCAGATCGCGCTGTGGCACGCCCTGGGCGAGATCTACCGGTCACGGCTCAAGGACTACAAGTCCGCCACGGCGGCCTTCGAGGTGGCGGTGAGCCTGGACAAGGACGCGTTGCCCCGCCACCAGATCCTGGCCGAGCTGTACCAGTTGTCCGGCCCGGACAGCTACGACAAGGCGGTCCAGGAGTACCGCTTCCTGGTCGGTAACACCCAGGACTTTGGAGAGATGGCGCTGCACCTCAAGACGTTGCGCCGCCTCTTCATGGAGATGCAGCTCTACGATCGCTCCTGGTGCGTGACGGCGGCGCTGGCCTTCCTGCGTAAGGCGGATCCCGAGGAGCAACAGTTCTTCGAGCAGTATCGCCCCAAGGGATTCGTGCGGGCCCGGTCCCGCCTCACCGAGGAGCTGTGGCAGAAGAACGTCTATCACCCCGACGAAGACCGTTTCATCTCGCACGTGTTCGCCACGGTCAGCTCGGCAGTAGCGGCCGCCTACGCCAAGGAACACAAGGATTGGGGGTTGAAGCGCAAGGACCGGCGCGACGTTCAGAACGATCAGCTGCTGTTCAGCAAGATGTTCAGCTACCTGGTGCAGGTGATGGGGGTGCCGCAGCCGGAGCTTTATCTGCGCCCCGAATCACCTGGCGAGCTGGATCTGGCGAATGCCCGCGAGAAGGCCCAGCTCATCCCCTCGTTCGTGGTGGGCGCCAGCCTGCTGCAGGGGCGGCCCGAGAAGGAGCTGGCGTATGTCACGTCCAAGAAGCTGACGTTCATGCGTCCAGACCACTTCGTGCGCTGGCCCACCGTGGTGCCGACCCTGGCGCAGCTCCGGGTGGTGTTCATGGCGGCGTTGAAGCTGACGCAGCCCTCGTTTGCCGTGAAGCCCGAGCTGGCCCAGCCGGTATCGCAATACCTGGATCTGCTGCGCAAGATGGTGCCGCCGCAGATGCTGGAGCAGCTGACGGTGGTGGTGCAGCGGTTCATGGCCAGCAAGGCCGAGGCCGATCTCACGCGCTGGGCGACGGCGGTGGACTACACCGCCACGCGCGCTGGCTTCCTGATGTGCAACGATCTCGATGTGGCGGCGCGGCTGGTTCAGTCGGAACCGGTGGCGGTGGGCGTGGCCGAGCCCAAGGAAAAGATTCGTGACCTGTTGCAATGGTCCATCTCCGACGAGTACTTCGCCGTCCGCGAACATCTGGGGTTGGTCATTGGTTGAGAGTTCCCACCGGGCGCGCCGCAAACCGCTGGTGAGGTAAACGGCGCTCGTGGTTTCCTACCTTGCCCTGATTGGGTTGCTCCTGGCGCTGGCCGCCGCCGGCGTCCTGGTGGGACGCGTGGTGGCGTTGCGCCGCGAGGAGGTCCGCCTGGCGTCCACCAAGCGCTGGGCGGAAACAGTGCGAGCGTCCGCTCTGCTCGAGAGCAACGAGCTCCGGCGCGGGGCGGTCCTGAGCGCGCGCGAGGAGGCGGAGATGGCAGGGGCCGCCTTCGACGCCATCTCTCAGGTGCGCGAGACGGAGCTGGGGGCGCGCCAAGCACAGCTGGAGGCCCGGCGGAAGACAGTCGACCGGTTGGAAGGCGAGGTGGCGACCCGCCGGCAACGCATGGACCAGGCGCAGGCCGGCAAGAAGGAACTGGACCAGCAGGCGCGCCGCGCCAGGGAGGGGATCGCCGCGCAAGAACGCGAGCGGCTCGCTGCCCTGGAGACCCGGGCAGGTGTGTCGCGCGCGGAACTGCGCTCGGCCATCATCGAAACCGAAGCGGAGGAGGCGCGTGTGGCGGGCGTGCTGCTGCTGAGGGGGATCGATCAGTCGGGTTCGGATCCCGAACAGGTGCGCTACGCCAAGCGGGTCATGGGCATCGCGGTGGGACGGTTCTCGGGCCACTACCTGACCGAACGCCTCCTCTCCACGGTCCCCTTGCCTCAAGGGCTCACTCTCGAGCAACTCGCCGGCCCGGACGAATCGAATTTGCGGGCCATCGAGGAGATCTCCCACGTCAAGCTGATGCCCACCGAATCGGGCGATGCGGTGAGGATGGAGGGGCTGGACGGGGTGGGGCGCGAGGTGGTTCGCCGAACCATGACCTGGATTGGACGGAATTCACGCGCAGGGCAGGCCGCCGCCGGCATCGCCAAGGCCGCGCGCGACATCGCCAGCGCGCTCGACCGCGAACTCTTCGACCTGGGCAAGCGCGCCTTCGCCGCCCTGGAGATACCCCGCGCCCACGACCAGATCGTCTCCCTGGTCGGCCGCCTCAATTACCGCACCAGCTTCACCCAGAATCAGTGGAAGCACGCCGTGGAGGCGGCGTTCCTCTGCGGGATGATGGCCGACGAGCTGGATCTGGACATCAAGGTCGCCCGGCGGGCGGCCTTGATGCACGACATCGGCAAGGCCCTGACGCACGAGTTGGACGGGTCGCACGCGGTGATCGGCGCCGACTACGCGCGGCGGCTGGGAGAGAGCGAGATCGTCGCCAATGCCATCGGTGCCCACCACACCGACGAGCCATTCTCCAGCCCCTACGCCTACCTGGTGGCCGCCGCCGATGCGATGTCCGGCGCGCGTCCCGGCGCCCGCCGCCA
>JBDSME010000620.1:0-2958 GCA_039916065.1 Polyangia bacterium | reverse complement strand
GGGACGTCTGGGAGTGGACGGACAGCTGGTTTCGCGGCTACCCGGGGTTCGAGAGCTTCCCCTACCCGGAGTATTCGCAGATCTTTTTCGGCGACAAGTATCGCGTGTTGAGAGGTGGATCGTTCAGCACCCGCGCGCTGGTGGCGCGGAACACCTTCCGCAACTGGGATCTCCCGGAGCGGCGACAGATCTTCGCCGGATTCCGCTGCGTTCGGCCGGCGTGAATCCAAGCTGCACCTGACGCAAGGAATGCGACCTCATAGACCAAGCAGTGCCAGGATGCGTTATTGAACGTCCGGTCGGTGGCGTCGCGGGAATTATGCGCAGGTGGACATGAACCTACATATACTCAACGGTCGCTGGCGCGGTCCGCCAGCCCCCCAGCCCCCCGGTCCGCAGGCATTGGCCCGACCGATCGCTGTTTTTCTTCAGTTCCGCGCGCTTCCGGAAGCCAATCTGGGCAGTTGCCGAACATTCATGAGTGTGATTTTTCGAATTTCTGGCGTGGCGCTCTTTTTTCTCAGCGCATGCGTTGGCGAACTGTCGGGTACCGGTGGCACAGGTGGGGGTGGCGCCTCCAGAACGGGCGGTTTTAGCGGCGGAACTGGAGGTGGAAGTTTCGGGTCTGGTGGCAACGGCACCGGCGGCGCCACCAACCTCTCGGATGGCAGCGGGGGCGTTGCAGGGACGGGGGGCGGCGACGCAGGTGGAGGCAAGAGCGCCGGTGGCGGTGCCGGTGGCGGCTCCAGCGCCGGTGGCGGCGGCCGCGCGGACAGCGGCGGCGCCGGCGTCGGAGCCGCAGGCGCGGGCAACGGCGGCCGCGGCGGGGGTACCGCGGGCACGGGCGGGGTGGGAGGTTGCACGTCAGGGCCGGTCGGCACCATCTCCGGCCCCCTCGCCACTGGTGTGACGTTCCTCGACACCGCCGGCCAGCGCGTGAACGCCCACGGGGGCGGCATCATCCAGGTGGGGGACACGTTTTACATGCATGGCATGACCTTCCCGGCTACGGGCAGTGACACCAACTTCGTCGGCTTCTCCATGTACTCGTCCAAGGACCTTGCGACCTGGAAGAACGAGGGCATCATTCTTCCGCGCCAGCCGAGCGGAGAGCTGGGGCCAAATCGCAAGGGCGAGCGGCCGCACATCATTCGCTGTCCAGCCACCGGAGAATTCGTGCTCTTCGCGCACGCGGCGTCCGAGGACTATCAGACGGACAAAGAGGTCGTCTACGCGACGTCGCCCACGGTCAATGGCCAGTACACCTACAAGGGCCCCATCAAGAACGCCGGCGGCTCCAACATCGTGCGCAGCGACATGAGCGCTTACGCCGACGAGACGGGCGGCTACGTGCTAGGTGAGAGCGGGCACGTGTACCCGCTCGCGAACGACTGCCATACCTGGGCATCTGACCGTGCTGTCACGGCAGTGAACGGGAACTCGGGCGGCTCGGAGTCACCCACGGTTTTCAAGGCGAACGGCACGTACTATTGGATTGGGTCGTACAAGACGGGCTGGCGCGCCAACAACAACTTCTACTCGACCGCACCTGCCATGACGGGGCCATGGACCTATCAAGGGTTCATCGCACCCGTTTCCGACGCGAACAACAGCACCTCGGCCGAGCGGACCTGGCTGTCACAAAGCACGTGGGTAACACCGGTGCAAGGTTGTAGCGGCACCGTCTACGTGTACTGGGGCGATCATTGGAACGGCACCGAGAGCACGGCCGCGCCCGGTAAGATGAACTATCTCACCGGGCACGTCTTTCAGCCCATCGTCTTCAACGGGACCAAGATCTCGCTTCCGACCTACAAGACCACCTGGAAGATCGATGTAGGTAGCGGCACCTGGTCACAGTGACGGGTCGGGAGGGCTCACGGGGTCGACGGCCAAGGGCCGAATGTCCATCTCCAGCGTGCCCCCCAGGATCGCCGCGTAGCGCCGAGACATGGCAATCGCCTCGTCCATTCCCGACAGCTCCATCACCGCGAATCCGCCGATCAGTTCCTTGGATTCTGAAAACGGTCCATCCAACACGCGGAGATCGTTGTTCTTGAAGATCAGGCGCTTGGACTTCCCGCTCGGCTCCAGGTCGATTGCATTCACCAGCACTCCGGCCTTTTTCATCTCCGTGCGCAGGCGCGTGAGGTCCGCCTTCTGGCGGGGACTGGACGCGCCTGCCTCGTAGGCCGCGTCGGCCTTCACGATCAAGAGCAAGTGCAGCGGCGGATTCTCCGGCGGAGGCATCAGGCCGATGTCCCACGGCTCGTTGATCTTACCCAGCTCAATTTCGCCGGTGCCCAGCAGTTTGCCGTAGCGCTCGGCCCAGCCGATGCCTTCCTCGCGCGTCTGTACCTTCAGCATCAGTGTTGCCGCCGGCAGCTCGTGTTCCCCGCGGTACGGACCGTGCTTTGTGGTGCATTTGCCATCGTGAAACGTCAGGCGCGTGCGTGTCTTGCTGGCAGCCAGTCCCGCCCCGTCGATGAAGCGCCCGCTCTTGGCGTACTCCCCTATCAACTCGCCCATCTTCTGGACCAGTTCCGGGGGAGGGGGCAATCCCGCCTCGCTTTGCGGATCGTTCTTGTGCATTGTCATGAAGCGCATGGTCGTCTCCTGGTGGCTACTTGGCGATTACTTGGCGGCTACTTGGCAGTACCTGGCTGGTCCTGGGCTGAGAACAAGAGTACGCGCAGATGGGGGCTGCGCAGGAAGTACGTGACCCACAGAATCACCCCCATGCCTACCGCGAACCAGAAGGGCGTGCCGCTGTGGACGTGAGTCGCGGTGGCGCCGCCGAGATATGCGGTCAGCAGCAGTGCGCCCAAAAATTGAGTGCGTGGAATGATGTGAAGCAATGTGGCCAATGCCAGCACCACCCCAAGCGGGCGGATCACCGCCACTGAATAGCCCAGGCGTTGGGTGGCCTCCACCACCTGCGGAAGGGCGAGCAGCTTG
>JBDSME010000619.1:0-3965 GCA_039916065.1 Polyangia bacterium | reverse complement strand
AGCTTCCCGGCGAGATACGGATCCGCGTACTCCGATCGACCGAGCCAGCTGTTCGACATCGTCAGGCTGAGCGGGTGCAGCGTCATGTTGGGGTTGTTCGCGACAGGCGCTCCGTCGAAGTACAGCTGGCCGAGGTTCCCGGCCAGCACCACGGCCACGTGATGCCAGGCGTTGAGGCTGACATCGACGTTGTACGAGAGCTGCTGCTCGCCGCCGCCGTTTTGTCGCATGGCGAACCGCAAGACCGGCCCGCCCGCTCTGGCGGTGAGAAACATGTTTGTATTCTGGTCCGCCCCCAAATCGAAGATCCGCGCCCAGTTCGGGTTGGCGGTGAGATTCACCCAGCCTGCGAACGTGAAATCCGAGCAGAGCCGGGCCAGGCCGGCCGGCAGACTGACGTACTGATTGGCGCCGGAGAGCGACACCGCGTTTCCGGTACGGCCGGCCGTCCAAGTTGCCCCGCCGACCAGCGCACCAGCAAAGCCGTTCGCGGAGCTGTCGGTGACAGTGGTACCCGAGCTTTGATCCATCTGGTAGTAGGCGAGCGGATCGCGGCCGGCCAGCACCGCCATGTCCTGCGCCGTATACGGGCGGCAGGAGACCCGGATGTCGTCCAGCTTGCCATTGAAGTACGGGTCGCCGGGATACTGCGAACGGCCGAACCAGTTGCTGGTGGTCGCGCCAAGGTTCAACGGATCCAGCGTCATGGCGGTGTTCGCCGCCACCTGTACGCCGTCGAGGTAGAGTTGACCGACGTTGCCGTTCAGCACCACGCCAACGTGGTGCCAGGCGTTGAGGCCCAGATTTACGTTGTAGGAGAGCTGTTGCTCCGCCCCCCCGTTGAGCTTCATGGCGAAGCGCAACACCGCGCCGCCCGCGCGCGTGGTGAGGAACATGTTGGTGTTCATTCCGCTGCCGAAATCGAAAAGTCGGTTCCAATTCGCGTTCGCCGTCAGGTTCACCCAACCAGCGAAGGTGAAGTCCGCACAGGTTTGAGCGATTCCGGCGGGCAGCGCCACGTACTGGCCCGCGCCCGACAGGGAGACCGCGTTGCCCGCGTGTCCCGCCGTCCAATTCGCGCCGCCGGTCAGTGTCCCGGTAAAGCCGTTGCCGGAGGCGTCGGGGGCGACCGTCCCGGCAGTTTGGTCCATCGCATAAACCGCCAGCGGATCTTTCCCGCCCAGCACTCCAATCTCTTGCGGGGACAGCGCGCGGCACGACAGCCTGACGTCGTCGAGCTTGCCGTTGAAAGGGGAATCGCCCGCGAACTGCGATCGGCCAAGCCAGTTGTTGGCCGTCGCCCCCAGGTTCAGCGGATCCAGGGTCATATTGGGGTTGGTCGCCACCGGCACACCATCGAGATACAGCAGGCCGGTCTTTCCAGACAGCACCACCGCGACGTGATGCCAGGCTCCAACACTCAGGTCGGTGTTGAACGAAAGCTGCTGCTCGACGCCGCCGTTCTGCCGCATGGCAAAGCGCAGCACCGCGCCGCCGGCGCGCGGCGAAAGAAACATGTAGTTGTTGGCCCCGCTCCCGAAGTCGAAGATGCGGCTCCAGGTCCCATTGGTGGTGAGGTTGACCCAGCCGGCGAAGGTGAAGTCGGCGCAGCCTGACACCACCCCCGTCGGCAAGCTCACGTACTGGCCGGCGCCGGACAGCGCCACGGCGTTGCCCGCCCGGCCGGTGGTCCAGGTGCCCCCGACCAGCGTGCCGTTCATCCCCTTGCCGGAGGTGTCGTTGACGGTGGTCCCCGAAGTCTGGTCCATGGGATAGGTCGCGACCGTCGGATCGGCCTGGACGGGGAACGGCGCTGATATGATGAAGCCGCTCGAGGGCACGCCCGCGCCGTCGATGGCGATGGCCTGGTAGTAGCCGGGCGGGGCGATGGCCGCGCTCGCGGGCGCGGTGATGGTGACGATGGTGCCCGCCTGCGTGAACGCCAGCGGCACGCGCCGCTGTGCCATGTTGAAGCTGTGGGTGGTGGTGCTGAGACCGAGCAGCACGATGCTGCCAATGGCGCTGGTGTCGGCCATCTCGATCTGGAATTGGCCGCCGTAGGCAAACTGGGTGGCGCTGGCGCTCACCATGCGGGGGCGATTGGCGAGCTGCGCCACCCCGTTGACCATCACGAACAGGTAGGGCGGATAGTAGAGCTCCGCGTTGAGGTTGGTGACCGGCCCCGGAACGCCGCCCCCCGTGCTGAGCACGATCCCGTCGGACAGGAGCGACGTGGCGGAGTGGTAGTTGCGAATGACCGACGCGCTGGCCAGCAGCGACCAGGTCCCCGTCGCAGGATTCCACTGCTCCGCTTGATAGACGGCGTTGGGATCGCCGTTGTCCGCGTACTGCGTCCCGCCTGTGACCAGCACCCGGCCGTTCGGCAGCACGGTGGTGTTCGCCCACTGCCTGCCATACATCATGGGGGCGGTTTCGGTGACGATGGGCACGGCGCCGTTGATGTCGAACGTCGTTGCCTGGTTGCTGGAGGTGGACGCGTAACCGTTCGCCGGCCCGTTGCCGCCAACCTGCAGGATGCGGCCGATGTCGAACATCGCCGCGGTCGAAGTCGGGCCCACGTTCGGGCGGATGGTCTCGTCATATCCCGTCTTGAAGGTGCCCAGCGTGGTGATGCTTCCCGAACCGGTGGGGTCGAGCATCCACAGCTTCTCCACGGAGATGCCGAACACCTTGCCGTTCGGCGCCACCCAGGCACGCGGGTACCACCAGCGGTTGTAGTCGGGGCCGAAGGCGTCGCGGCTGTTGGCGCCGAACAGGCTGCTCCAGCCGATGCCGGGCGTCCAAATCTCCGGCGTCATCGACACCACGTTCAGGTTCGCGTCGGGGTTCTGATAGGCGGTGGTGACGTACGGATTGCCGCCGCCGAGAATCATCGAGCGGCCGTCCGCGAGCATGATCATGGTCGCATACCAGCGATCGGACGCCATCACCGACGCCTGCGTGGTCGCGGTGTTGGTCCCCGGATCGAAAACCGTGCTGTTGCGCGATAGATCGCCGGGGGAGGCGTTCGCATCGCCTCCGGCCACCAGCAACTTGCCGCCCGTCTGCATGATACCGGCACCGCAGAAGCTGTCGACGTTGGCCGAGTTGCCGACGGTGGTGTGGCCGGCGTTGATATCCGCGGTGAGGGGATTCCAGCGGTCGAAGGTCCGCCCATCCTGCACCCCCTGGCCGAGCGGCGTACCGAACGTCAGCACCTGTCCGTCAGGCAGCACCGCGACGTGAAGCCCCACCAGCGGCCACGCAAACGAGGGCGACCACATTCCGACAGTGGGCGCCGCGGCGGGAATGGACAAATTCGCGAACCGCGGGTCGTTCACCGCGGGGATGGGCACGGCCAACACCTGGGCCAACGCCGGCAGAGGCGCGGTGGCCACAAGCGCAAGCAGGATCCCGCGAACAACAACGCGTCCGATCATCTATTTCGGCTCCTAGTTTCAGGTCTTGTTGAAGATCCGAGCGACCTCGCCGATTTCTCGGAGGAGCCGCGGTTTATCGAAATCGCCTGCGTATTTCTGTGCCAGGCGACCGGTGGCATCGAGCAGGTAGACGACCACCCGGTGATCGAACTGACCGGGCGCCGCGCGCGTGACACGGACATCGTAGAATTGGTTCAACCAGCCGATCTCTGCCTCACTACCCGTGACGAACGACCAGCTGGCCAGGTCCGCGCCGATGGTCCCCGCGTAACGCTTCAGCGTAGCGGGGGTGTCCCGCTGGGGGTCCATGGTGACCGACACGAACAGCACGTGCGGCGACAGCGGTTTGGGCAACGCCTGCTGGATCAAGGTCAGGGCGCGCGTCTGCGCCGGACAGCTCACCGGGCAGTGGGTGAATATGAAGTTCATCACCACGGTCTTGCCCTTGAGCGCGGCGAACGAAAATCGCCGTCCGTCCTGGTCCATCAGCGTGGTCAGGGCGAAAGGCGACGCAAACGACGGCGC
>JBDSME010000618.1:0-3493 GCA_039916065.1 Polyangia bacterium | reverse complement strand
CCGACGCAGATCGCCGCCACCCGCCTTCAGCACCTCGTCGCAAACGTAGGCGACGATACGCTGATCGAAGTCTTCGCCGCCCAGAAAACCGTCACCGCCGTTGGCCAGCACCTCGGCGCCGCGATCGCCCACCATCACCGCCGCCACCTCGAACGATCCGCCGCCCAGATCATAGACCAGCATCTTGCGCTCTTCGCCCTTGGGCGCTGGATAGGCGCCCGACCCCAGCACGGCCGCCGCGGTGGCGGTCAACACACCCAGCACCTGCAGCCCGGCGATCCGGGCTGCGTCACGAATGGCCTGCCGCTGCAAATCGTTGAAGAGCGCCGGCACCACCAGCACAGCTTCGGTCAACGACGTTCCGACCTGTCGTTCCGCCGCCGTCCGCAGGGTCTCGATGATGTACGCGGCGATGTCCTGGGGCGCATGGTGCCGCCGCCCCACGCGCACGCGCGCGTCGCCATTGCGGGTCCCCACCAGATCATAGGGGGTCGCTTGCCGGTGATGCCGCACCTCGGGCGCGTCCAGACGGCGCCCCATCAGCCGCTTTACCGCGCCGATGGTGCGCTCCGGGTGACGGGCCATCCCCGCCTCGGCCAACGCGCCCACCAGGGGCGGACCGCCGCCAGCCGCCGCCGGCGGGAAAGCCACGATGGAAGGTATCCCCAGCGAGCCGTCCTCATGCGCGACCATGGTCACGTCCGCGCCCACCGCGATGGCGGCCCGCGCCATGGTGGTGCCGAAGTCGATTCCCAGGAGTGGCTTCAAGAGCCGTTGTCCCCGACGCCGCCGCTACCTGTCGCTGTCCCCGTACCGCCCGCGCCTGATGCCGGCGGCGTGGCCACGCTCACCATCGAAGGACGCAACAGGCGTTCGCCGATGCGATAGCCGCGTTGCAGCTCGATGGCGACGTTGCCGGCAGGCACGCTGGCGGTCTCCGTTCGCGAGATCGCCTCGTGCAGACGCGGATCGAACGGTTGCCCCTGAGCCTCGATGGCCTTCACGCCATACCGTTCCAGCTTCGATTGAAACAGACGCAACACCAGCGCCACACCCTTGAGAATCGCCGCGCCATCGACGGCGCCGGACACACCCGCCTTGGAGGCGCTGCCGCCAACGCTGCCGTGCTGGGCCTTGCCGCCCGCCAGCTTGCCGGCGCTCTTGTCCGGGGTGTTGTCGGGCGACCCGTAGGCCTCCACGGCGCGCTCCAGATTGTCCATCACATCCAGGATGTCCTTCAGGACCGATTCCCGAATCTTTGCCTCTCCATCTTCTTGCTCCTTGCGGGAGCGCTTCTTCCAGTTCTCGAAGTCCGCGGCGACACGCAACATGCGGTCCTTCATCTCGTCGCGCTCCGCCTCGACGGCAGCCAGACGTTTCTCGTAGCTGTCGCCCTCCCGGTCCGGCATGCCACCAGGCCTTCCCCCTTGCCCGCCCTCTGCCTGACCATTCCCCTCGTAGTTCTCATCTCGCTGATCGCTCACGTTCGGTTCCTCTCGTTTTTCGGGTTCTGTTTGCCGGTGGGCAAATCGGCGCCGACAGCGCTGGCCGGGCCATCGGCGGTGGTGGTTATGGCGTGCGGGTCCAACTCAACTCTTGCCCAGAGACTCCGTGATCATCTCGGCCGTGAAATCCACCAGCGAGATCAGCCGTGAATAGTTCATCCGCGACGGCCCGATGACTCCGATCGTGCCGAGGGGGTGATCGTCGCCCCCGTACGGCGCCGCCACCACCGAGATGTCGGTGAGGTCGGCGAGATTGGCCTCCGCACCGATGAACACACAGATCCCCGGGGCGGTGAGCGTCCGCTCGAGCAGCTTCACCAGCAGATCTTTTTCCTCCAGTGTGCGCAGCAAGATCTTGGCCCGGTCCATGTCGGTCTTGTCGGACAGCAGGTTGGAGTGGCCGTCCACCAGCACCTGCGGCTGCCCCTCCGGCATCGCAGCCGCCGCCAGCTTGAGAGCCTTCTTCACCAGCTCGTCGTGCTGGACGCGATCGCCCTCGATCTCCGCCGTCAGGCGCGCCTGCAACCTCTCCAGGGTCATCCCTCCCACCAGACCATTCAGGTAATTGTGGATCCGTTCCAGATCCCCTGGGGGGAGTTCGAAATCAACCGGCACCAGCTTGTTCTGGATATGGCCGGTGACGGTGGCGATCACGGCCAGCAGCTGGCCCTCACGCAGGCGAACGAATTCGATGTGCTCGATGACGTCCGATTCCGGGCGGGGGGTCTGCACCACCACCGCCAGGTGCGACAGCTCCCGCAGCAACTTGGTGGTCCGTTGCATCAGCTCTGGACGCTCCCCTACTCCAGTCAACCGTTCCCGGATCTCTTCCTGTTCGCTGGCTGCCAGGCTCCTGACCCTCAGCAAGGTATCGACGTAGTAACGCAGACCCCTATCCGTGGGAATTCGCCCCCCGGAGGTATGCGTGTGCTTCAACAACCCCATTCCTTCCAGATCCCCCATGACATTGCGCACGGTGGCCGCCGAAACGTCCAATCCATACCGCCGGGTGACGGTTTGCGATCCCACCGCCTCCCCGGTAGCCAGGTATTCGGAGACGACCGCGTGCAGAATCTTCTTGGCGCGGACGCCGATTTCACTCACCCAGTGGATTTAACCCAAAAGTGGGTCTCGGGCCAGCGCCGAACCACAACAGGCACCTTTCCCGCCCGCAGGAAAACCTTTGTTATTATTGACAATTTGCCAAACCACTGGGGTTTTTGCCCGCGCGGCCCACTCAAACAAGGACCCCGGCGCTACCCTTTCGGACGGGATGTCCTCTGTTTACCTGGATAACGCCGCCTCGACCCGCCCGCTGGACGAGGTGGTCCACCTGATGGCCGACGTCGCGACCGACCAGTTTGCCAACCCTTCGTCCGCCCACGCCGCCGGGGCTGCAGCGGCCCGACAGCTGGAGGCGGCGCGCGAGGAGCTTGCCGGGACCCTGGGCGCCGCCCCGGCGGAGGTTGTGTTCACCTCCGGGGGAACCGAGGCGAACGGACTTGCAGTCCACGGCGCCACGAGCCGGGCCCGCGGCCGGCACCTGGTGGTTAGCGCCATCGAACATCCGGCGGTCCTGCGCAACGCCGAACGGCTGGCCGACGAACGCGGGTTCGAAATCACGTGGGTCCTCCCGGACACCTCAGGCTTCATCGACCCGGCCCAGGTCGCCGCCGCGCTTCGCCCCGACACCGCGTTGGTGGCGGTCATGCTGGTCAACAACGAGCTGGGGACCGTGCAGCCCGTGGCTGAGATCGCCCGTGCCCTGGCGACGCGCGCCGCCGAAACCGGGCAGCGCCGGCCTCACTTCCACGTCGACGCCGTCCAGGGCTTCGGCCTGCTGGCTGTGCGTCCCGCGCTGCTGGGCGCCGACTCGATGGCTCTGTCGGCTCACAAAATTCACGGACCAAAGGGTGTTGGTGCGCTGTGGCTGAGGGCCGGGGCGCGTCTGGCGCCCTTCTGGGAAGGGGGTGGGCAGGAACGCGGGA
>JBDSME010000617.1:0-9478 GCA_039916065.1 Polyangia bacterium | reverse complement strand
ATCGACCCAGATGTGAGGGGCGACTTTTCCGGCGCCGCCGGTCTTGTCGATCTCCCACTCCCAGCAAACCCACCGATTCTTGACTGCGCTGTCATTCAAATGTGTCCCGGTGCTGCGAAGGTAAACCGAGTTTACCTTCTCGATCGCGGTGCCGTTGTAGTTGGCGAGGGAATAGGAGGACTCGGGGTCGCCCTTGGCTGCGGCAGCGGCGGTACCGAGGCGCATGAGACGGGTGTGGACGCCTGAGCTCGAGGGATAACTGGCGGTGTACATCATGAAGCGGACCCATACGGTCTTGGCAGCGATCACCATTGGTATCTGCACGTTGGCGCGATCTTTATTCGTCATACCCGTCACATGGACGGCATTCTGACCCGAGAACGACTTGGAGGTGTCGACGAGGATCTTTCCCGCGCCGCGCAAGTCGGGCGTCCAGGGAGAGCCGGGCGCCGCGCCTGCCATCTGAGTCTCGAATCCTTCGCACAGGAACGCTCCCGCGGGACAGCCGGGTCCCGCGGTCGGGGCGGGAACGCTTCCCCCCATGCCACCGCTCGAAGGTCCCCTCCCCGCCGATCCACCTCCCGCGCCGCCCGACTGGCCACTGGCACCACCACCTGTACCCACGACACCGCCCGTCTCTCCCGTGCCGCCACTCGAGCCGCCTCCGGTAGCGGAGTCCCCACCTGTTCCGCTGGTCTCGTCCACACCGCCAGTGCCTGTGCCACCCGTGCCGGCAGTCACCCCCATGCCCCCCGTTCCCCCGTTCGGGCCAGCACCGCCGGTGCCAGCGGGCGCGTCTGGCGCTGCCGGGGCGCAGCCCGCAAGAGCCAGCACTATCGCTACCATGGTTGCCCTGCATGAAGTGGTCATTGGCCCTCTTTATGTGGCGGCGCCCCTTACCGCTTCAGGGGATTCCCAAAAACACGGGCAAAAGGATTGAATTGACGCAAAGCGCCTTTTCTTGAAACAAAGGTGTAATGTGTAACAAATCCACCGTTCCCGGTTTCGGGGTGGCCTTGTCCAACGGGTGCCAGGCTATTTTGCCGGGCAGCCGATACGTTTTTTGCCGTCGAACGCCACGTCGTCGAGCCAGAACTCGATCTCGGGGAGCGCTGTGTAGGTTTCGAAGCCGACCGCCAGCGTGGTGAGCATAAAGTTTCCGGAGAAGGCGTTGGTGGGTAGCTTCTGGCCATCCTTCCAGAAGTTCAGCGTGGTCGGGCCAACCTCGTACTCCCAGCACACCCACTTGCCCAGCTCCGGGACCGAATTTCCGAAATAAACATCGTTATACTTTTCGATCATGAAGGTCGCCGGCTTCTTGTAATGGAGGTCAAACCCATAAGCCATCGGATTGGACAACGAGGTCGTCGTATCGTTGCCGATCCGCACGATGCGTCCGTGGGTGTTGCCCGACTGGTTGAACGTCCCCAGGTACATCATGAAGCGCACGAAACCGGAGGTGGTCACTCCGACGAACGCGGCGTCGCCGGGCTTGGTGGAGATCACGGCACTGTTGATGCCACCGGCCGGGAATTTCCCCGTGACGTGCAGCGCCTTTGATCCGCTGTAGGCCTTCGTGCTGTCGACCATCAGCGTCGAGCCGGCGGAAGCCCTGACCGACATCCAGCGGCCGCCCGGCACCGTCGCATCGGCATAGCTCTCGAAGTCGTCACAGAGGCCAAGCCCCGCGGGGCATGCGGCTCCGGTACCGATACCGCCGCCGCCGCCCATCTGCCCGCCAGCGCCGCCGGTGGCCATGCCGACGCCCGCACCACCTCCCGTGCCTCGTCCGCCCGTGCCGACCGCACCGCCTGAGCCAGTTTCGCCGCCCGTCCCCACGAGTCCTCCCGGACCGGTGTCTCCGCCCGTGCCGGTGGATCCACCCGTACCGGTGTCTCCACCCGTGCCGCTTCCGGTGGCTCCGCCAGAGGCGGCCGTCTTGCCACCAGTGGCGGAGGCGCCGCCGGTCGGGCTACCGCTGCCAGGACTCGCGGGAGCACACGCTCCGATGATGAGGCCCAACGCACCGAGGTGAGCAAGCATACGAGGTGATGTCACTACGGCATTGACCTTTCAAACGACGAGTTTCCAACGTACTGACCCCATTCTCAGCCGCGAGGGGCGATCGAGTGTCCGCGCGATAACGCTGCCTCTGATTTTTTCTAACGCAGGTCAGCCTTCAGATACAGGGAAGATCGAACAATAGCCGCAACGGCCGGGCGGGGTACCTGTCGTGTTTTGCGCGAACGCCTGGAAGGTGATGGGTAGCTCCAATTGCTCCGTCGCATCACCGCATCGCGAGCACCCAGATGGAAGAAAGCCGGCGTGCTGCCCGCGGATTCTAACGTCGCCTTGACGTTATATAAGCTAGGCGTTATGTAGTGGTTCGTGAAGCGAGAGGCGTTGCTAGACCGGACCTTGTCAGCCCTGGCGGACCCGACCCGGCGAGGGATTCTGGCGCGGCTGGCGCTCGGGGAGGCCACGGTCAGCGAGCTGGCCGAGCCGTTCGCGATTTCGCAGCCGGCCATCTCGCGTCACATCCGGGTGCTCTCGGAGGCCGGCTTGATCGTCCAGCGCGTGGCAGGGACCAAGCGTCCGTGCCGCCTGGCACCGGGGGCGCTCACCGGGCTCGACGAATACCTGGAGCTCCTGCGCGGGGCGCTCACGCACAACTACCGGCGCCTCGACCAACTGTTGGCCGGACGAGCAAAAGGAAAGGACAAGACCCCATGAGCGAATTGGTGTTGACGACCGAAGACGAGACCCACGTCGTCGTGAAGCGAAGGTTCGAGGCATCCCCCGACGCGGTCTACCGTGCGCACCTGGATCCGGAGCTGATCAAACAGTGGTGCCTGGGCCCCGAGGGCTGGACCATGCCGGTCTGTATCAACGAAGGAAAACCAGGCGGCAAGATTCGCTACGAATGGTCGAACGGGAAGGGCACCAGCTTCTTCTTGACGGGCGAGATCCTCGAGCTCGATCCACCGCATCGCATCGTGCATGTCGAGCGCATGCACATGCCGGATCCCACGCCCGCCAACCGCGTCGTCACGACGTTCGTGGCCGACGGCGCCGGTACGCTGATGACCATGCGCATGTCGCTGCCGGACGCGGAAACCCGCCGGGCCATGCTGGCCACCGGCATGGAGCGCGGGATGGAGGCCTCCTACGCGCGGCTCGAGCGCCTCTCGGGCTGGAAGGCCGGCTCATGAAACGTACGAAGATCGAGTCCGGTGCAGCAAGGCCCAGCGTCCACGTCAGCATCGACGTCCCCGACCTCCAAGCCGCCCTGCGCTTCTACGGGGAGGTCTTTGGCTTCGTGGAGACGGCTCGCCCGTTTCCGACCATGGCCATCCTCGACGCCAACAACGTGACCGTGTGCATGCACGAGAAGGCGGCGGGCAGCAAGAGCTCGTCGCGTGGCCTGGAGCCGCGCCGCTACGAGCGCCACTGGACGCCGGTTCACCTGGACCTGCACGTCGAGGAGTTCGATGCGGCGCTGGACAAGGTGCGCGCACGAGGCGGGGCGGTCGAGAACGAGTTCCGAACCCAAGGCCCCATGCCGGCCGCTTTTTGTAGCGACCCTTTCGGCAACGGGTTTTGCCTGATCGGCGAGAGCGCCGGCTGACGCGCCCCGTTCGGCGCGTTACTGTCGCAGCGAACGGGCGCCCTGACAGTGCGAGGCCGACCCCGGCGTGGTCTGCAGCGGGCGTGTCGGCCGACCAGAACTCGCGCTTGACGACATACCAACCGGTTGGTATGTATTTGTTCGTGGCCGCACCCAGCGCGAAAGACAAGCTCCTCGACGCCTCGCTGTCGCTGATCCGTGAGCAGGGATTTGCCGCGACCACGGTCGATGATTTGTGCGGCCGGGCGGGGGTGACGAAGGGCGCTTTTTTTCACCACTTCGCGAGCAAGGATGCCCTCGGGGTGGCGGCGGTGGAACACTGGTCGCGCACCACGGGCGCACTTTTTCGGGGGGCGCCGTATCATGAGGTGTCCGACGGGCTCGGCCGGGTGCGTGCCTATCTGGCGCTTCGAAAGTCGCTGATCCGTGGTGGGCTCGCCGACTTCACTTGCGTCGCGGGAACACTGGTACAGGAGACGTACGCGTCGCACCCCACGATTCGCGCGGCCTGCGCGGACAGCATCTTTGGGCATGCCGGCACGCTGGTCGAGGACTTCGCCGCCGCCATCGCGGAACGCGGGATCGAGGGCGACTTCACGCCGGAGAGCCTGGCTGCGCATACCCAGTGTGTGCTGCAGGGAGCGTTCATTCTGGCCAAGGCGCGGGGCGACGCCCGCATTGCCGTCGAATCGATCGAGCATCTGGAGCGCTACGTCGCGCTTCTGTTCAACGACAAGCCGGAGCCGCCGCCGCGCGCCCGTCCCAAACCTACACATCGCAACCAGTCGCGAACCACAACATCGAGCAGGAGGAAAAACCCATGAACCCAGTCGTTCACTTCGAGATCCCCTATGAAAACGCTGAACGCGCCGCCGCGTTCTATCGCGCTGCCTTCGGGTGGCAAACCCAACAGTACGGCTCCGAGATGGGCAACTACGTGGTCGTGACCACCGCGACCGCGGACGCCCGGCCCGATGCCCCCCGCGGGGCGATCAACGGCGGGCTCTACCAGAAGAAGGCGGACGTTCCCGCGCAGTATCCGTCGATCGTGATCGGCGTCGAAGATATTCAACGGTCGATGCGCGCCGTGCGTGAGGCCGGTGGTGAGGTGCTTGCCGAGCCCGTGGAGATCCCGGGTGTTGGGCACTACGTGTCGTTCTTCGACACCGAGCGCAACCGCAACAGCCTGCTGCAGGCGGGGAAGGGGGGGACGCCGTGACGACCGCCATCGTGCCGTGCCTCTGGCTCGACAGTCAGGCCGAGGAAGCCGCGCGTTTTTACATGCGGACCCTCGGCGACGGGCGCGTGCTGGCGACGTCGCACTACCCGGAGTCACTGGACAACCCCAGCGGCAAACCGCGCGGCAGCGTGCTCACGGTCGACTTCGAAGTGCTGGGCCAGCGCTTCACGGCGCTCAACGGCGGCCCGCATTTCGTGATCAACCCGAGCATCTCGTTCTTTGTCCACACCGATACCGCCGCGCGCACCGACCAACTCTGCGCCGCGCTTGGACAGGGCGGACGCCAGCTGATGCCGCCTGGCAGCTATCCGTGGAGCGAGCGCTACGGATGGGTGCAGGATCGCTTCGGCGTATCGTGGCAAGTGATGACCGGCCCTCGCACACCGGGCGTACCCGGCATCGTGCCGTGCCTCATGTTCGCCAACGCCCAGCACGGGCGCGCCGAGGAGGCCATGAAGGCTTACACGGCTGTCTTCCCCGAGAGTCGCATCGTCCAAATCGAGCGCTACGGTGCCGATCGAGGCCCGGAGGGCAAGGTGGTGCACGGCCGCTTTGTGCTGGCGGGTCAGGATTTCGTGGCCATGGACAGCCACGAGGCGCGCGGCGCGACCTTCAATGAAGGCCTCTCATTCCAGGTGATGTGCGAAGACCAGGCCGAGGTCGACCGCTACTGGGATCGCCTGTCCGCGGGCGGCCGCCCGGGCGTGTGCGGTTGGCTCACGGACGCGTTCGGTCTCTCGTGGCAAGTGGTACCGAAGAGCATCTCCGCGTGGCTGACGAGCCGCGATACCCGCGCCAACGACCGCGCCTTTCAGGCCGTGATGGGCATGAAGAAGCTCGACATTGCGGCGCTCGATGCTGCGTTCGCTGGGCGTTGAGTCGGCCCAGCAAGCTCCACTTTCGCGGTTTCGGCGCGGTCGGGTCGGGGGCCGGCGCGGTGCCGTGCAGGTTCACCCTTGGCGGTGTCCGCCGTTTTTAGCTTCGTGCCCGGGTAGGGTGATCCATCGCTCCCTCTCCGGTCCCCGCCGCATCGAAGCGTACGAGGGCCCCCTCGGGCCAGTGCGTCCACGTGCGAGCAGTGCTCGGTCATTGCGATCTCAGCCTCCCATGCAACGGCCAAGGATGTCCGCCGTGCACGGCGGCCGCGTGGTGCCCCCCCCGGAGATCGCCAAGGCGGTCGCCACGCCTGCCACCACCACCGCCCCGACGCCCGTCCAGAACCACCAGCGTGTATAGAATGCCGGGGACTCCGCGGCCGGTGCCGGTTCAGGCGCACGCGCCAGCAAGGAGAGGTCAGCGGGACCGCCCACTTGAGCGGACGGAAGGTTGGTAATGGGCAGTGTCACGGCAGATGGTGCCGCGGTCACGGGAGTTGCCGCCGCAGCCGCCACACCCGTCCCCGATCCCGCCGCCGTACCCGCTCCCGTGGCGCTGACGGCGCTTGCTCCGGCGGCCTGCCGTTTCAGCGCGGACGTTTGCGCCTCCTGCAGCGCCTCCATCTCGCGGATGTAGCGTTGGATCTCGTCGCGTTCAGCCGGCTCCAGCTTCTTGGCCTTCTCCAGATAGTCGTGGAACGCGTCGATCGCCTTTTGCGGCTCGCGCATCTTCTGGTGACAGCGACCAATGTTACGCAGGTAGACCGGGTGCAATGTTTCGGCGTACATCTTGGCGAAGAGCTGCAGCGCCTCGTCGTAGCGTCCCGCCGCGAACGACTCGCGCGCCTTCAACTCCATCTGGCGATCCATCGGGTGGTCGTTCTGACGGTCGACGCCCCCTCCGGCCGCCACTGCGACGGCGATGCCCCCCGGGGCCAGCGCCGACACCTGAAAAAACGCCAAGGTCACCAATACGAGGACGGATCTCAGTCGTGATGGCCAATTCAGTCGGCGCAAACGAACACCTTCCCGCAGTCATCCTCGCCCCCCACGACGGCGGCACCGTTCGGTGAGAATGCGATCGAATCGGCGTCATACGCCGGCACGTACCGCCCCACCGCCGCGCGGGTCGTTACATTGAAGGTGCCAACCAGCGGGTTGCCGAACGTCCCGGCGGCCACGATGGTTTTTCCGTCAGGAGCAAAGGCGATGGCGTTGACGCTTCCGCCGAACCGGATGTCGGCCCCCATGGCGGCGATGGACGTCGCTGGGAAATTCCAGAACCGCACCACCGTATCGTCCGCGCCCGTCGCGAAGAATGACCCGTCCGGGGAAAACCTTACGGCGGGCGTAACGGCCTTGTTCGCGCTGACCGGGATGACCATGGACGCAGCAAAACCACCGGTCGACGCGAGGGTGAACACCGCCGCCGTGCCGTACCAGGAGGTGACCACCACGCCCACGCTGCCATCCGGCTGGGCCCGCGGGGATACTGCAACCGCCACTGGCTCGTCGATCACATGCTGGGTAAAGGCCGGTAGGCCCGTCCCCGCCGTGTCGTGCACGTAAAGGGAGCCTCCCGCAAATCCGATTTGGTCGGCGCTGACGACCCGCTTGCTGTCCGGGGTGAAGCCCACGCCCACGAAATCGTTGTTGCTGCCGTCACCCTGCAACGGCGCTCCCGCGACCCAGTTTGCAACCGTCCATAGCCGCACCGTGGTGCCCGCCACGGCTGCCAGCCGGGTTCCGTCCGGCGAGAACGCCAGACCAGGTCCTGCATAGGGAGTGAGCACCGTCCCGGTCGCGGTCAGGGCTCGTCCGTCGAACCGCCAGATCTTGATCCGTCCATCATTCCCTGCCGTGGCGACCAGTAAACCGTCAGGCGATATGGCCACGCTGCTCACGCGGTTGCTGCCGCCGACGCACCCGGGGACGATGTTGTGGTCGAACTCGCGGCAAGTCCGCAGCGACGGGGCGATGCCCGCCCCGCCCATCCCCGCGCCCCCCGTACTGGAACCTCCCGTGCCCGTGCCGCCGCTCCCTTTTCCTGCTCCCCCGGCCGTGCCGCCGCTTCGGTTGCCACCCGCCCCCGCTCCACCAGCGGAGCCGCCGGTGCCTGTCGAGCCGCCCGTATTTGCATTGCCACCCGACGCGATCGCTCCACCCGTGCCCGCGCTACCACCGAACCCGCCGTCATCCACCATCCCGCCACCCGAGCCTCCGCTTCGGCTTCCCCCACTACCGAAACCATCAGCGCCTCCACCGTCGGTAACGCACGCGCTCGGCGACATAGGGGGGATGGTCAGGGGGACCGTCTCTCCGGCGGTGTTGATGGTGGCCTGGCCACTGCCCGAAAAACACACCCCCCCACCCTTGGACATCACGTTGGCCCCGATTTCGACCCTTCCCGTGATACCAGCGCCAATATACAACCCGAAGGATATGGGGACGGTTGAAAGCGAGAGAGACGTCGGTTTGAACGTCCAGGTCCGTCCAGAAGTGGCCGCCAGCATCACTGATTCCACGACGGTAGGTGAAGAGTCCTGGGTCGCCGCCAACTGGACGACAATCAGGGACTCCTTATCCTTGTGGCAACCCGCGCCCACGCCGGCCGCGGCGCAAAACACCAGCAGCGTTCGCGCCAATCTTGACAGTGCGACCCCCACCACCCAGAACACTACGGCCCCGGAATGGCCGTAGTCAAAAGCGAAAGCCCCGCACACGCGAAGGAACGGCACCTTGTCGGGCCAATGTGTTTCGGGTGGTCCTCAGGACACATTCTCAAATGTGGTCGGCTGCCGAAAACGGAGAGCCACAGGCGCGCGATGTGCCCCGCCGCAGGGAGCAGTCGAAAAACGGATAGGCGTCAGTCGGGGCGACACCTCGCTGTGTTGAAGTACCTGACGAATGCTGGCAACGCCGCCGATGCCGTACCCGCCGGTGCCACCTGCTAGTGCTTTCGCTCCTCGAACAGCACGAGCATGGCCCGCAGTCGTTCCATTTCCGCCCGCTGAGCAGGATCTTCGGCCAGATTGCGCTTTTCGCCCGGGTCCTTTTGCAGGTCGTAAAGTTCCCAGCGGCGCTCGCTGACGCGGTGGATGAGCTTCTTGCCACCGTCCACCATCATCGCCGCGTGATGGGGCCAGGCGGTGGCGGGCATCAGCTCGCCGTACAGGGGGCGCGCCGCGAGCGACTGGCCGTTCAAGATCGGGAGCAGGCTGCGTCCCCGGAATGAGCGGGGCAGGGGACCCCCCATCAGCTCCACCAGCGTGGGCGCCACGTCGACAGCGGCCACCGGAGCGGTGCTGACCAGCGCGGGCTGCCCGGGGATGGCGATGATCAGGGGGATGCGCAGTTGCTCGTCGAACAGATCCTGACCATGGAAGAACGCCTTGTGCTCGCCCCAGGCCTCGCCATGGTCCGCCATCACCACCACGGCGGTGCTCTCGGCCAGACCCAGGTCGTCCAGGGCCTTCAGCAACTTGCCGATCCAGAGATCGACGAAGGCGATCTCGTTGTCGTATTTCTCCATCAGGCCCGGGACGCCCCCGACGCCGCTCGAAGGAAATTCCTTGTGGGGCATGTAGCTGGAATGTGGTTCGAACAGGTGCGTCCACAGCGCGAACCGCTCGTGGGCGGCGGCGGCCTTTTTCAGGCGCGCCACCACCCGGGGCACGATGCGCGGTGATGCCGAATCCTTGTTTGATTCGGCGATGGTTCCGGCGCCATCGTTCG
>JBDSME010000616.1:0-3887 GCA_039916065.1 Polyangia bacterium | reverse complement strand
CGGCCCGTCACGATCAGCGTGTAGAGCTGCGTCTCCGTGAGATCCGGGCGATCCGGCGCCGTGATGCTGATGTGCAGGTGTCCGGGTGACCCCGTCACTGTCACCAGCACCGTGATCTTCTCCTGTTCGTTGACGTGCTTGGCCGACACGTCGAGCTCCGGAACTCCGACAGGACCGGTGAACCGCGCCGTGGAATCGGCTTTCAGGTCGAATCGCCGTCCCACCACGTCCACCCGTCCCCGTCGGATGACCACCTGGCCGAAGATGCGGGTTGCATCCGCGATCTCCACGCGGAACCCCGGCAGCA
This sequence comes from Polyangia bacterium, assembly GCA_039916065.1. Lineage (GTDB taxonomy): Bacteria > Myxococcota_A > Polyangia > Fen-1088 > Fen-1088 > FEN-1088. The sequence continues at coordinate 3,580 of JBDSME010000616.1, read as the reverse complement.
GGCCCAGCTCGACGTTGGCGTCCTTGCCGCTCACCCACAGGTTTCGCGGGGCATCCACGATGATGATCACGCCCGCTGGCTTGTTGCCGGACCCCGGGGCTGCGGTCGCTGCCGCCTGGGCCCGCGCCTGTTCTTTGTTTTGATCGTCGGGGCGGGCAAGCACCGCGTTCACCGCCGCCAGCTTGCGCGCCTGGGCGGTGTTGATCGGCTGGCCGCCGTCCGTCAGCACCACGTCCGCCGGCGCCGCCAGCTTCTGCAAATGCTTTCGCTTGGCGTCGCTCAGGGCCAGCCGCGCCGAACCGATGGACACGTCCGCCCGCACCCGTCGGACCGAAACCTCCGTGTCGGCCTTCGCTTCCAGGGACAGCGCCGCCAGTGCTTGCCCCTCCACGTACGCGGGAAAATCTCGCAGCTCCATGGTCGCCTTGATCCCGTAACCGTTGCCGGGGCGGTGATCGCCGCGGGCGGTGACCCGGGCCCGGCCGCCGCCGCTCTCTGCCCGCAACTCGTCCAGGAAAATGTGCTCCTTGTCCCCGCGCGCCAGAAAGTGAATGTGTTTGTATTCGCCCATCCCCGTGATGGTGAGACCGCCATCCTTCCATTCAAGCTGGCCGCTCGGGCGGGGGTCCGCCGCCGTCCCCGTCACCTCGACGGCGGCGAACAATTGCCCGGCGACCGTTCTCAGTCCCGGCGTCGCTCCGGACAGGCCCCCCACATCGAATCCCTTGGCGTCGAGGCGGGCCGTCACGGGAAGGCGCTCCGGGTCCAGCCCCCGTCGGATGGCCGGATAGCCGAGGTCGGCGCTGGTGGAGGCGACCAGGTGCAGGCGTCCCTGGTTTGCCGAGATCAGCGTGGCGTCGCCCGTGGCCTTGCGGTCGGCGTAGGTCAACAGCAGCGCCGCCGTTCCAATGGGCGTTTGGTCCAGCCTCAGGTCGGTCGCGTCGGCGCGCAGGTTGACCCGCGGTGCGCGCATGGTTCCGGTGACGTCGGCCTGGGCGCGCAACCGTCCCTTCAGGATGCGCGCCGGCTGGCGGTCCGTCTGGGGCGGCAAACCCACCCGTTGCAGGTCGAGCGGTCCCAGCATCGCATGCAATTCCACGGGGACGTCCGCCAGCAACTCGGCCAGCTTCGGCTCGGCGAATCGCGCCGCCGCTGCGCCCACCCGCGTGCTCATCACGAACAGGGTGGCGCCGCGCCGGGTGATCCGCGCATCGGCGCGGACGTCACGCTGCCCCAGTTCCAGGTTCAGCACCCCATCCGTGGGAGGGAACCGCCCCGTGCTGATCCCGGCCAGGGTGAGCGCCACCTTGCCTTGCACCGACTGCAAAGTACCATCGAGGTTGGCGGCCAGCGATACGGTTCCCCCCACCTTGGAGGGATACCCCCCGAGCGCGGCCAGCGGTGCCACGTTCACCGCATTGACGCGCGCGTCGACATGCAGCGGCTTTGACAGCAGCGCCTTGGCGGTGGCCGGCGGGTGGTGAATCAGTTTGCCCAGGGAAAAGCCGGTCCGCACCGCCACCACGCTTTGCGCTGCTCCCGCGACAGGATTGCCGGGGCTCGCAGGGAGGACCGACCTCACCTGACGCAGCTCCACCCGCGCCGTGACGGGACGTTCTCCCTGCGCGTCCACCTCCAGGTGAAGATCCCCGACGGTGGTCCCAGCCACCTTCAACCTCTGCACGTCGGCCTGCATGGTGAGCTGCGGGCTGGCCCCGGTTCCACTCAGCTTCACCCGCCAGGAGGCATTACCCCGTACATCGAGCGGTGGCTTGGCAACCACACGGGTGACAGCGCCGCTGGCCACCACCTGATCACGCGCGTCGCGCGCGCTGGCCACCACCGCGATCACCCGTTGCAGGTCGACGTTTGTGGCAGCGAGGTTGGCCGTCAATTTGCTGCTGCTGCCGCCGCCTGTGCCTGTGCCTGCGCCGCGTGGCGGGGGCCAGCTCGCTGGCAGGTCGAAGTCGCCAGTGGCGCGCGCGCCCAGGGCCGCTGCGTCGAGCTTGCCCGACACCCGTCGCCCGCTGAGACGCAGCTCGGTGGCCAGTGTGATTTCACGGACGTTGCCCACCCGGCCTCGCGCCAGCGTGACCTTGGCCTCCACGTCCGGGTGGTCCATTCGCCCGCGCAGGTGGACCTCGGCCTCCAGCCGTCCCGCCAGCACCACGCTGGGCGGCAGCAGCGACTCCGGCAACCTGGCGAGGTCCAGACCCGAAACCACCACGTCGCCACGCACCGTCGACGCGCGCTTCTCCAGATCGACCGCGATTCTCTGACCGTCCGCCGTGCGCCAGTCGAGATCGATCACCCGCAAGGCCTTGTCGCTGAACACCAGACGCATCGGCCGCGCTGACTTCCAGGTGGCGCGCCGCGACTGCAGCGCCAGGCTCTGCACCCCGATCTCTTCGTGCCCTGCCCCCCAGACTCCGGACACGTCCAGACGCAAGGCCTCGGGCGCGCTCAGGGCCAGGCGGGCGTCGAAGCGCGGTCCCCCCGCGCGTAGATTGACCGACAACCCCCGGAAGTGCCGGATCCCCACGTCAGCCTGCGGAACCTTCAGGTTCACGCTGGCCGCCTGGGGGACGCGGACGTCCGGGATCTCCGCGTCCACGTCCAGTACGGGAATGCGGATGTCTTGCCAACCCAGCGCCACCAGATGTCCCTTGACGGTCAGGGCGGGACCGCGCACGTCGCCGTTCAGCGTGACGTCGACGCGACCGCGGCCGCTGGCGCGCGGGGTGCCCGATCGACTGCCGGCGGTGAGGCTGCGCACGGTGGTTCCGAGGTCGCGCAAATCAACCGCGCCCCGGAACGCTACCCGCTGGGCGGTTGCTTCCCCGGCTCCGGTGATGTTCACCCCGGGGATGACGGCCAGCAGGTCCATCACCTTGTAGTGCCCACGATCGGCATCGGCGCGCAGCCGGATCGGTCCGATGGCGTACCCTCCCAGGCGCCCCGCTGGCATCTTGAAGGTGGCCGCGCCCCGCAGCGTGGCCAGGCTGTGCCCTTCGGCGTGCGCGTCCAGAGCGAACGAGATCTCCGAAGGCGATCCTTCCGTGATCAGCCGGCCGAGGTCGATGTCCTTGGCCCGAACCGACAACCCGTCGAGCGATTGCCGCTCCAGATCCACCGAGCCCCTGATGGTGACGGCGCCGCCTCCCGCTGCCATCTCGACATTGGTCGCCAGTTTTCCCGTCGCCCCGTCGAGGGTGGCGTCACCAGAGATGGTCAGCGCCGCCTTCAGCTTGCTGCCTGCTCCAGGCGCCAGCACCCGCATCAGCTCCGGCGCGATTCGCGCTTTCTCGATCTTGACGTACGCGTTGATCCCGGGGCTGCCGCTTCCTTTTTCAACAGCCGGTGACCGTGACACCGATCGAGCTGACCGCCTGGCGGCCTCCACCTGGCCAGCCAGGCGGATGCTGCTGCCACCGATCGTCAAGCTGATCCGCCCGTCACCATCGATGTTGAGCCCGGCCGGCTGCGACCGCGCGTCAGCGGGCGGCGCGGCGGCGCGCTGTCCCTGGGCGTCGAGCTGCAAGGAGAGGGGACCCCGCAAGGGAGCGCTCACCTGCCCGTC
>JBDSME010000615.1:0-4085 GCA_039916065.1 Polyangia bacterium | reverse complement strand
TGCCACCCTTACCGCCGGTCGCGGTCGTGCCACCCTTGCCGCCTGTGCCGCTGCCCTTGGGGCTGTCACTGCTGCAACCAAAGAACGTCGTGGTGGAGAAAACCCCCAACGACAGAAGAACCACGGGAACTAGAACCTTACTACGCATCTCGATCTCCTTTGCCACCGGGCCCCCCGGGGCTGATTGTCTGACCCAAAACCATGTGGCTCTTGCCACCCACCAATAGACGCTCTGTCGCCAGACCCATGTAGGCACTGGTGGTAGAGACCGCAATACCGTACCCCGCTTTTGGAGGGCAGGGAAGGCCTGACACCCACCGTGCGCTGCGCCATGTCATGCCTGGCGCGAATTTGTGGCGTTACGGGGCGGCTCTGACACCGATCTGGAGACGCGTCTCGTCCTTGGGGCCCAGGGCGATGGGAGCGGTGCCGCAAGGGTCTGACGCGCTCTGCCAGGTGGTCTTGTTAAAATGCCCTGTCTGATCGATGGTCTTGTCACGAAGCGTTACATCGATGTGGTGACATTCCGCCGTCGGACCGCGCGTGACCGTGACCTCGGCTGACACCGTCCGACCCCCTTTGGGTATCGATACCGTTTCGGTCTTCCCCAGCGTCAGTTCGATCCGTCGGTCCGCCAGCGTCGCCCCGGAAGGTTCGACGAACTTCATTTCCGCCAAGACGCGCTGCCCCGACGGGGGCGTTGCGGGCGCCCCGCGGCCCGCGGGGGGCACCGTCTGCGCGCCTGCCACCCCAACTCCCCACTCCGGGCAGGTGCTCGAGCAGATGGTCAGGCAGATCAGACCGAACCCCAACACACGGGAGCCAAAACAGCCCATCGGACAACCTCCTTTGCAGCGGCCGCGGCGCGGCCCAAGAACGGGGACGGCAGCCGCGCAAGGGTAACCCAGAGTCGGCGCGGGGACGAACAAACACGTTCTCCGGGGCCGGCCGGCAGGGAAGCGCTAACGGAGCTTGCCGTTGGTCTTGTCGGTGCGGCGTTCGCGGGACAACCGCTTCTTCACCACGGCGGCGGCACGCTTGGCCATCTTGGCCTGGGACGGTTTCCGTCCCACCAGCGGTTCCTGCTCCTCGTGGTGCTCCTCGAAGCTTCCCGGCTCGGCTCCCAGCTCGAAGATCGTCACCTCGCGCTGTCCACGTTCGCCGATTCGCAAGGGCATCACCGCGGCGCCGATGCCGGCACCGACATAGACCGCGCCACCAGCAGCGGCGGCGCCGTTCGAGCCCCCATCCAGATGCCCGCGCGCGCGGCGTGAGCCGTACAAACCATGGACGTAGCGGTGACCACCCAGTTTGCCGAGCGTCAGTTCGTGGAGGCGCGCCAGAGTGACCTGGCCTCCGTGGGTGTGTCCCGCCAGCACCAACGGCACGCCGGCCCGCCACAGTCCGTCTGCTTCTTCCGCGATGTGCGACAGGGCCAGGGCGGGAACATCGTGTCGCAGTCCCTTCACGGATTCCTCGCGCCGCGCGTGCCCCGTATAGGCGTCATCGACGCCCACGATCTGCAGCTTCTGGTGATCGCGCCCCAGCGTCATCGTGGTATGTCGATTCTTCAAAACCTCCACGCCGGCACGCCGCAGGGCACGTTCCACCTCATCCGCGCCTGACCAGTAGTCGTGGTTTCCCAGCACCGCCACCGTGGGCGCGCAAAATCCGCTGACCACCTCGACCAGTTGGTCCAGATAGAGCTGGCTGTGACAGACGAAGTCCCCGGTCAGCACCACCAGGTCCGGCTTCTCGGCGTTGGCCATCTCCACCGCGGCCTTTTGCACCGCGAACGGCGTGATGCGACCGACGTGCAGGTCCGTCAGATGCGCCACGCGCAGATGTGAGATGGTCTTTTGATAGGACAGCGGCCCGGCGAAGCGGCGGAGCTGGATGCCGAACGGGGCGCGATCGTCGATCTGCGACAACCCACGGATGCCCCGGCGCGCGGCCGTCTTGGCGGCCCAGGCGGCGGCGTCGATGATGCGAGGGGGGACGTTCGGCACGAGCCCCAAGATCCTACAACCCGGTACGGCGGCGCGCAGGTCCCAAACGCGTCCTTGATGCATAATCTGCCGGGGCGTTCTCCTATTTGACTACCTGAGCCCCTGAGGCCCCCAGCCGCCCGGTCGGCGCGCCTGTCAGCACTGCTCCCGATAGGGCGGAGCCGGGACGTGCATCGTAACCCTGGTCACCGCCGCCTCAGGCGGCCTTGGCGGCGTCGTCGACCACTTCCAGGAACGCTTGCGCGGCATGGGACAGGGCACGCCCGCGCGGATAGACCAGCCGGATGGGCCGCTCGACATGAAGCTCTTTGACCGCCACCTCGCACAACAGTTTTCGGTCCAGCTCCTGGCGCACCACCATACGCGGCAAGAAGGCCACCCCTTCGTTGCTCTGCACCAGCTTGCGAATCGACTCGAGTGTGGGCATCTCCACGTTCATGTTCAGGGGCACCTTGTGGCGGCGAAACTCGCGCAGAATGGTCTCGCGATGCGGGGACACCACGTTGTGCGCGATGAAGGTTTCCGACCCCAGGTCGGTGATCGAAACGCTCTTTCGGGCCGCGAACCGGTGCAACGGCGACACCACGAACGCCAGCGCATCGGCGTAGATAACCTTTGAAACCAGCCGATCGTCGTTGGGATCATAGCTGACCACTCCCAGCTCCAGATTGCCGTCCAGCAGCTCGGCCGGGATCTTGCTGGACTGGCCGCGCCTCACCTGGACTTTGATCTTGGGATAAAGCCGCCGATACCTCTCGATATGGGACAACAGGTACAGCGTGGACGATTCGTTCGCCCCGATGGTCAGCCGCCCGGCGGAGTTGTCGCGCAGCTCCGCCAGCGCATTTTCCATCTCCTGGCGCAGGTTTTCGAAGCGGCGCGAGAACTCCAGCACCGTGCGCCCCGCGTCGGTGAGGACCAGCTCCTTCGCCGTCTTGAACGAGCGATCGATCAGCTTCTCGCCGATCTCCTTCTCCAACCGCTGCAGGGTCAGGGAAATAGCCGGCTGCGTCCGAAGCAGCTTCTCGGCCGCCCGGGTGAAGCTCTGTTCCGCCACCACCGTGGCGAATACCTGAAGGGCATACAGCTCCATGGCGTCGGGGGGCGACGATATAATAAAGTTATGCCCAGTGCTACTTTTATAAATTTGCCGAATCGAGCGGCGCAGGGCACGATCTAAGTCATGACTTCCGCCTCCAACCGAATTCAGATCTTCGATACCACTTTGCGCGACGGTGAGCAGGCTCCCGGGTGCAGCATGACCGTGACCGAAAAGTTGCGGCTGGGCCACAAGCTGGCGGAGCTGGGGGTGGACATCCTGGAGGCTGGGTTCCCCATCGCGTCCGAAGGGGACTACGAGGCGGTGCGCGCGGTGAGCCGCGAGGTGAAGGTGCGCGTTGCCGCGCTGGCGCGATCCACCTCCGCGGACATCGAACGGGCGGCCGCGGCGCTGGCGCCGGCGGTGCTGCCCCCACGCATTCACACCTTCATCGCCACCAGCGACATTCACCTCAAGCACAAGCTGAAGAAATCCCGTCAGGAAGTACTCGACGCCGCCGTCGCCGGGGTCCGCCAGGCCCGGAAGTACGTCGACGACGTGGAGTTCTCGGCGGAGGACGGCGCCCGTACCGATCCCGACTATCTGGTTCAGATCGCGCGCGCGGTCGTCGATGCCGGAGCCAGCACCGTCAACATCCCGGACACTGTCGGCTACTCCATTCCCGAGGAGTTCGGCGCCATCATCCGCCGGGTGGTGGAAGGGCTGGGCGGCGTGGGCGTGGTCAGCGTGCACTGCCACGACGATCTCGGACTCTCGGTGGCCAACTCCCTGGCCGCCATCCAGGCCGGCGCCCGCCAGGTGGAATGCACCATCAACGGCATCGGAGAGCGCGCGGGCAACTGTTCATTGGAAGAGGTGGTCATGGCCCTCAGGACCCGGCGTGATCGGCTGCCGTACGAGACAGGGATCCGCACGGAGTTTCTGTATCCGTGCAGCCAGTTGCTGTCGTCCATCATCACTTTCGGACCTCAGCCCAACAAGGCCATCGTGGGCCGGAACGCCTTCGCGCACGAGGC
>JBDSME010000614.1:0-6194 GCA_039916065.1 Polyangia bacterium | reverse complement strand
TGCGGGGTCGTCGCGCCCGGATCACCCGCCACCCGCCGGCGCGCGTTGATCTCCGGCGGCAGGTCCGATGGCAGGATGATGGCATCCTTCGCCACCGCCACCGCCCGATCGATGGCGTTCTCCAGCTCCCTCACGTTGCCGGTCCAGCTGTGCGCCATCAGCGCCTGCAGCGCCTCGGCCGACATGCTTGCGGGCGCCCGACCCTCGCGGCGGCCCAGCTTGGCCAGGAAGTGCCCCACCAGGATGGGAATGTCGCCGGGCCTGTCGCGCAGGGGCGGCAGCTTGATGGTCACCACGTTGATGCGAAAATAAAGGTCCTCGCGGAACTTGCCCGCCTTGACCTCAGCTTCCAGATCGCGGTTGGTGGCGCACACCAGCCGCACATCCACCTTGATTGATTCGGTGCTGCCGACGGGGCGCACCTCGCCGTCCTGCAACGTGCGCAGGAGTTGTGCCTGCATCTTCGGCCCCATGTCGCCGATCTCATCCAGGAACAGGGTCCCGCCGTTGGCCATCTCGAACAGACCGCGCTTGGCCGCCACGGCCCCCGTGAAGGCACCCCGCGCATGACCGAACAGCTCGGATTCCAGGAGCGACTCCGACAGCGCGGTGCAATTGACCGGGACGAAGGGATCCTCTGCCCGCGGCGAATGCGTGTGGATGGCCCGCGCTACCAGCTCCTTGCCTGTTCCCGACTCGCCGGTCACCAGCACCGTCGCCGAGGTGGCGGCCACCCGGGCCACCAGCTTGTACACGTCAAGCATCACGGCGCTCTTGCCGACGATGTCCTCGATCTTCGTGGTGACGGCCTCGGCAGGCGCCGCATTCTTCTCGGCGATCAGGCGCCGGCGCTCCAGCGCCCGCGCCACCGTCAACCGGAGCTCCTCTACATTGAATGGCTTCGAGACATAGTCGTAGGCCCCCCGCTGAATGGCCTCCATGGCGCCGGCCACGTCCCCGAAGGCGGTGATCAGGATGACCGGCGTGCCGGGGGATCGTTCGGCGAACGCCTTCAGGACGTCGAAGCCGCTGGAGCGATCCATGCGCACATCGGACACCACCAGGTCGTAGCGGCCGGGCTGGGCGCGCTCGATCGCTCCGGCCCCATCGTCCACGGCCTCCACGTCGAATTTCTCGGCGCGCAAGATCTCGCACAGCAGATCGCGCGCCACGCGGTCGTCTTCCGCGACCAGCACCCGGGTCACGAGGTGCGCCCTCCGCCGCCGGCCGCCCGCAAGGGCGGGACGATGGTGTATTTGCCCGTGATGTCGCCGGCGGACTTCAGCGGCGGCCCGCTCTTGGGCAACCGCACATAAAACGTCGAGCCGTGGCCGGGCTGGCTTTCGACCGAGATGGTCCCGCCCAGCGCCGCCGTGAGCTGACGGCAGATGGCCAGACCCAGGCCGGTCCCCTTGCCGCGCCCCTTGGTGGTGTAGAACGGCTCGAAGATTCGCTTCAGATCGTCGGCGGGGATGCCGTGGCCGGTGTCGCTGACGGTGATCAACACGTGGTCCTCTTCTGCCACGGCGGCCACCGTGACGCGACCGGTTTTGTCGACGGCGTCAAGCGCGTTGGTCAGCAGGTTGACCAGGATCTGGCGCAGCAACCCGGGATCGGTCACCAGGCCGTGCAGGGCCACGTCGTCCCGATCGATCTGCGGGACCACCAGCGGTCGCTGCGCTCCACGGGCGTCCACGGCGTGAGTCAGCTCGATGGCCTCGTCGAGCAGGCGCGGCAGATCGGTGGTCTGCCGCTCGGGCTCCAGCGACCGCGTCGAATCCAGGTAGTCGCGCACGATGTGGCTGATGCGCTCGATCTCCCGCGACGACACCTCCAGGCGGTCGCGCAGCACCGGTTGCAGATCACGCTGCAACATCGCGAGCTGCAGGTGACCGGACACCGACGACAATGGCGTCCCGATCTCGTGGGCGAGCTGCGCCGCAAGCTGCCCCAGCGCCGCCAGCCGTACCTTGGACGCGTTGTCGCGCCGCATGTCGCCCAGCAGCCGGTTGAGCTGGTTCAAGGTGGCGTTCTTCTCAGACAGGTCACGCGTCGCCGCCTCGATCTCTCCTGCCAGCCGTTGATTGAACGCCCGGATCTGAGCGTCGGCGCGCGACAGGCGCTCCAGCATGCGATTGAATCCGTGAGACAGCCGGCCGAACTCGTCGACGGTGTCCACCGGGATCCGCCGCGACAGGTCACCCGCCTCGACGTCACGCATGGCGCCGGCCAGCACTTCCAGGGGCCGTCCGATCACCCGGTTGGTGATCAACCCCGACAGCAGGGTCAACGCCACCAGCAACACCACGCCGGTGATCAGCGACACCCGTTTCTCCGTCTGCAGCGCTGATTCGACGGGCCCCAGCGTCCACTTCATGACCAGGGTCGCTTTCCACGGACCTTTCAAGTCCACCGCCAGCTCGATCGGCGCCGCTTGCGCGCCCCCCACCGAAGCCTTGGTGAAACCGAGAGGGGGCCGAGCCAGCGGCGCGAACCGCGTGATCTCCGGGCGATCACCGCGCGGCGCCACGATGCGGCTGGAGGGGGTATACGACTCGCGATAGACGTAGAGGTCCAGTCGCACGATGCGGCTGTGCCGGTTCAGATAGCCCAGCAGCTTCTCCTCGAACTCGCGGTCGTCGGCGTCCGCCTGGACGTTCTTCAGGTCCTCGGCGATGTCGTGGGCCAGCTCCTCGGCCGAGGTCTGCGCCTCCTGGATGATGCGGGCCTGAGTGAGGTAAAGCCGTGCGCCCGATGCCACGAACACAGTGAGGGCCACCGAAACGGCGATCAGCCAGATTTTGGTGCGAACGGTCATCCGGACCGCTTGCATCCTACCCCAGTGGCCCGGCGCCGCGCCCTATTTGGCGTTGGGCGCCGTGAGGATGGCGATGTGGGTGGCGCCGGCGCGCTTGGCGGTGGACATGACGTCGACAGCCGCCCCCAGAAGGACGTTCTTGTCTCCCCGGATCAGCAAGGTCTCCGACCCCACGTTCTGCAGGGCCTTGCGGATCTCTGCCTCGAGATCCGCAGCCGCCACCTTCTTCGAACCGAGGTAGATCTCGTTGGCCTTCGTCACCGTCAGCACTGGATCGCTGCGCCGCTGAGAGACGGGGCCCGCGGCGTTCGCCTTGGGCAGCACCACCTTCATGCCGGCGCGCGAGGCAACCTCGGATTCCACCAGCGCGGTGGAGGTCACCATGAAGATGATCAAGAGGACCAGGAACACGTCCGTCAGCGGGGTGATGTTGATCTCGGAGACGATGGTCTCGCCACCACCGTCACCGGCGTCGTTGCCGCCGCCGCCCTCGTCGAGCTGGATGTTGATGCCCATTGCCGCGCTACCTGCCCCTGATGCTCAACCGTTGCCGCCGCGGGTGGGGACCGAGGCGCCACTGCCGGCGCCGCCCGTGCCCGCCGCTGCGGTGACCACGGCGCCTGACGCGGATGCCAGGTGCGTGCCGGTCCCCGGCGCATTGTTGGCGTATTCACCCAGCGCCAGCAGGAACTCGTCCGTGTACAGCTTGTACTGCATGGCCAGGCCATTCACCTTGGAGACAAAGTAGTTGTAGGCAATGACGGCGTAGATGGCCACCAGCAATCCGGCGGCCGTGGCGACCAGCGCCGCCGCGATTCCCTGCGAGACCACCTTGAAGCCGCCGGTGCCCGCCACCGACATGGACTGGAATGCTTTGAGGATACCCACCACCGTGCCGAACAGACCGACGAAGGGGGCCGACGATCCCACGGTCCCCAGCGCCCACAGGTAGCGCTTGAACGACAGCACCACCGCCGCGCGCTGCGAGGTCACGGCGTCGGCCGTTTTTTGGGGAGTCTTCCTGAACACGGTCAACCCGCGCTCATAGACCTCGGCCAGCGGCGCCTCGGATGTCTCGCAGAGCGCGCTGGCCTTGGCCAGATCTCCCCCCTCCAGTGCGGCGATCACCTTCACCTTGAAGGCCTCGGACTTGGCCAGCACATTCCACAGTGAATAGACGCGCTCACAAATCACGGTTAGCCCCGCCAGGGACCAAAAAAGCAGCAACGAGAGGATGACCCACTCGTCGCGCACCAGGTTGCGGATGGTTTCCCAAGTCATGACTGGGCAGCAACTGTAGCGCGATTTTGCGGCGCCCGGCGTTTCCCGGGTGTAAATGAGGGTAGAATCCGACCCGGATGCCGGCGTCCCCTTCGTCACTGTCCCCTTCCCCTTCTTCCCCTTCTTCTTCCCCTACTCCGTCTTCTCCGTCAGGGATCGCTTACGCCGGAGGGTTGGGCGCGGCTGAAGGGGCAGGGGTCGGAGATTCCACAGCGCGCACGGCGCGGGCGGCGGGCGCGTCGCGCGTGGCCCGTCTTCTCACCATGCGTCTGCTGCTGGCGGAGCTACTGCTCACCTTGCTGGAGCTGGCGTTGGTCGGATTGCCCATGGTCCTGCTGGTGCGGGACGGAATCGGCGCCAGCGGTGCGGCGCCGGCGCTTGTCCCCTGGCTGGCAGGTTTGTGGCTGCTCTCCGTCGTGGGCAGCGCCAGCACCTTGCGTCCGGTCTGGACGGCGCTGGGAATCAAGCGCCGTGGTGAGGCCCTGACGTCGGCCACTGCCGAGGATGTCCAGACGGCGTTGCGGCGGGCGCCCATCGAGACGGGCCGGCTGCGCACGGCGGTGTGGACCATCAGCGGGGTGCTGCTGGCGGTGCGCCTGGCCCATCACGGCGATCTCCCCTGGGTGTCGGGCGCGGGCGTGGTCACCGTGGCCTTGCTCTATTCGGGGGCGGCGGGGACCCTGCGCAGCATCATCTGGCAGCGCATTCTGGAAGGGGCGCGGCGCGCGGTGTTGCCCAACCTCGATCCGCTGCGGGTGTTCGCCGCCACCTACCGGCGTCGCCTGGGGCGCACGGCGCTGTCGCTGCTGGGGATCACCCACGCCGTGATCGCCGCGCTGACCGCGGTGTTCACGGATCTCTCTTCGCGATCGGCGACGTTGATGGCGGCGCTGACGGCGCCGGCCTTGCTGCCGGTGCTGTTCTTCTGCGGGCGGTCGCTGTATCGCCGCACCCTGCCCATTGAACGGTACCTGGATATCGCCGTGCGCTTCCCGCCCACGCGCGGGCCGGCCCGTGACGAGCCGCGCGCCGTGGAGGCCTTCAAGGCCGCGCAATCGATCCCCTACCGGATCGCGGGGTATCAAGCGATCTGGTCCACCTTCGCGGCGCTGGCGGTGATCTCGCTGGGGCGGCGGCTGGTGGGCTTCGACACCGCGACCGCGGCGCGCCTCCTGGCGGCGGTGTCTCTGATCGTCCTGGCCATGGGGTTGTACGAGACGCTGCTGTTGCGGGATGTGCTGAGGCCATTGCTGGGCCAGCTCGGGTCGCGGCATCACCTCCCGGTGGCGGAGGTGCGTGCCGCGGCCGGGCTGCGGAGCAAGCTGGTCGGATTCTTCTTGAGCGTGACGGTGTTGACGTCGGGGCTGGTTGTGCTGTTCGCGCTGGCTCCCGCGCGGCAGTTTCCCACCTTCATCGCGTCGGTGAGTCTGGTGATGGCGCTGTCCCTGGGTTTGGTGTTGTTGATCGTGCGGGACATCGTCACCCCCATTCGCGCCCTGGAGGAGCGCACCGAGGAGATGGCGCGCGGGGAGCTGGCCCGCCCGGTGCCGCCGTCGGGTGAGGCGGACGAGATTGGTCGGTTGACCTTCGCGTTCGAGGAGATGCGACGCGCCCTGCGTGACAAGCTCCGATCGACCGAGTCATTGAACATCGATCTGGAACGCGAGGTGCGCCGCCGCACCGAGGTGCTGGAGCAGCGCAACGTCGAGCTGCGGGAAGCGCTGGAAAAATTGCGCCGCGCCCAGGACGATCTGGTGCGCAGCGAGAAGCTGGCATCCATGGGCCGGCTGGTGGCGGGGATCGCTCACGAGATCAACAACCCCGTCAATGCCGTCATCAACACCATCGGTCCCCTGGAAGAGCTGGTGCGGACGCTGGGGCAGACGCGTGACCGCACCGCGGTGACGACGATGGTCGACGAGGCGGGCGAGATGCTGGGGGTGATCCAGCGCGGTGCCACGCGCAGCAAGGCCATTGTGCAGGCGTTGCACAATTATTCGCGCGGCGACGACGAGCAGCCACGCGAGGTGAACCTCGCACGCAGCGTCGATGACACGATGGATCTGTTGCGGCATCGGCTGCAGAACATTCGCGT
>JBDSME010000613.1:0-3380 GCA_039916065.1 Polyangia bacterium | reverse complement strand
AAACGGGCCGGGAGAAGCTGGCGGTGTTCGTTCTGGGAACCACGGAGAAGGACGCCGAGCTGGCGGACAACCTCACCGAGGTGATCATCGGGGCCATCGCCCAGCGGCGCGGCGTGGAGATGGCGGGAAGGGAAGAGTTTCGGGCGCGGCTGGGGATGGAGAGCGAGCAGCGCGCGCAGGCCTGCATTGACGATCTGGCCTGCCTGGGCCGCGCGGCCGTGTCCCTGGGTGTGCGCCGGATCGTGGCTGGAACTGTCGGCATGCGCGGAAAACAATATTTGTTCAACCTCAACTTGAACAACGTCGAGTCCAACCGGGTGGAGAATCACATCTTCAGGCTGGTGGAGGGGGGGGTCCCCGACCTGATCGCGGCCGTGCAGACGGCCACGGGGGAACTGTTTCGTCCGCGGGTGGAGCCGGGGCGCATTCAGCTCACGTCCACACCGGCGGGTGCCCGCGTCTCCATTGACAACGCGTATCTGGGGGTGACCCCGCTCATCTCGGGAACTTTGCTGTCCGGCAAACACAGCGTGCGCGTGGAGGCCGACGGTCGCTTCCCCTGGATCTCGGCGGTGGACGTGTTCCCGGGGCGAGATCTGGGGGTTAACCTCAGCGAGGCCAACCTGCCGCGCCGGCGGGCGTGGCCCAAAAATGCCGCCGTCGCGTCGGCGTCGCTGGCCGGACTTTCTTTCGCCGCGGGGGGATTTCTAGGAGTGCTGTCGCAGCTCTCCCCCTCGGGCGATACCCGCGCTGCCGCCCAGGATGACTTTCGCCAGAAGCAACGCTTCGGCGAGGCCGCGAACGTGGCCTTCATCTCGGGTGCGGCCTTCACGGCGGCGGCGCTGTATTTCGTGGCCCGGTACCACGAAGACATCTTCGGCCGCTCGGATGGCGCTGAAGCGCCGTCTCACTGAAACGACGACCACTAAACCCAATACCGCTCACTTGGCGCTGCCGGCAGACGTGTCAGTGGTTCCGAAAGCCCCCCCAGGGGGGGAGGCAGCCGGCCCTCAGGGCCGGCGGAGAGGGGCCAATCCCGGTGATGAGATCAGGTTGAACTCCCCCTGTGCCCGACGGAGGTCAGGTCGCCATCGAACGATTTGACCGCCGCGCGGCCCCCTCTCCCGCCGACTTCGTCGGCGACCTGGTATCTTGACGGGCCTAAATCGTTGCGATCACTTGCGTCCGATGAACCCTCTCCCGTTGCGGCAGAGGGACTGGGTGAGGGCAAGCCTTGCGAGCGGCAAGGCCCAATTCTGCGAAATATATCGGACCCTCTGCGTCCCCTTCGGGGCGAGGAGACCGGATCGCATCTAACCTGCTGAAATCAGCTCGAAAGATGTGATCGATGAAAAGAGTCTCCACCACTCTACTCAAGTGAACGGCATTGCCACTAAACCAGGTTCGGTCCAGCAGCCCGCGCCAGGCACCGATCAGTTATTGCGTTTGAGTATTACATTTGAGCGCAGCGACGTCCGGCTTCACGGTCACCGCCACCTGCTGCCGCATCCCCGACTTGATGGGCGTGGGAGTACTGTCACCGGACCCCACGTTGGTGGGCACGCCGTCCACGTTCGCCGTCAGCATCACGTGGAAGCTGACGTCTCCCGACTCCTCGTCCGTCGCATACTGGAAGACGCCCAGGTTATAACCCGTGGGCGCATGGCACACCGAGGAGTTCAGAGTGAAGCTCTCTCCCCCTGCTCCCTTCACCATCACCTCGCACTGGTTCAGCTTGAACAGGCAGGTCGCATTGACGCCTGGCACGTTACTGTCGACGTAGAGAGCGACCTCGAAGTAGCTGGTCTTTCCGCAACCCGCGAGGCCACCCAGAGTCACCAGTGCCGCCAGTACCAGAAGGCTGTTCTTGATTTTCATGGTTGCTGTCCCTTTCATGGCAAACGCTACGGGAAGCAGCCGGCGGTGAACTGTGGCGCACAGGGCGCCGTTTGGTTCGAGTTGCGAAGCAGCATGTAACCCCCGACCCCGGCGACCACCACGCCTCCCACGATCACCCAGAAGGGCCAATCCTTGAGGAACGCGAACTGGTCCGGAGGAGCCGCCTCCTTCTTTGCCCGAGCGGCCGAACCGGCTGCCACGGGGGGCGGCGCGGTCTGCTCCTCCATTGATTTGGGCTTCTCGGCATCGGACTCCTGGGCCGCACCCGACAACTCCGCCAGCACGCGTGTGGCGGCACCCGGGGTGAGGCGCAAGGTAACCGCAGCCGCGCGCCCGCGCGATTGGGAGCCGAGCTCCGAGGGCGTCGAAGCCACGGCGGCATGCCGGCCCAGCGGCACTAGCAGCAGACCAAGCACACAGGCACCGACGACTGCCACGGACCTGACGGTCGCCAGACGCCTGCCGAACTCGGATCGGACCGGACCGATTCCAACCGGCGCAAATCCATTCCTCTTCGGTCTCGAGGGGGTCATGGGGGGGCATATTACAGCAGTTCGCCCCGACGGGAAGATCGGAATCCGCACCTTTGCGGCGTGCTTTCGTCGCGGTCCTCGTCGCACGCTTCGTCGCACGTTCGTGGCATGCTGGCCGGTGAATGCCCCGGCAGATCACTGTGGATGAGTTGGCGCGAATGTTGACTGAAGGCGCGCCGTTGCTACTTCTGGACGTACGGCAGCCGTGGGAGCACGAGATTGCGCGTCTGCCCGACAGTCTCCTCATTCCGTTGCCAGAACTGGACGATCGATCATCCGAGCTGGCACCGCCCGCCGGAAGCCTGGTCGTGGCCTACTGCCATCACGGCGTGAGGAGCCTGGGCGCGGCGGCGTTCCTGGAAGCAAACGGCGTGAAGGACGTGGCTTCTCTGGCCGGGGGCATCGACGCCTGGTCACGACACATCGATCCCGCCATCCCCCGGTACTGACCTTGTCGTCGGAAGCGGCGGCGCAGGCCGGATGACGGATGACGGATGACGGCTTTCTCGTCCCGGCGCCCCTTCGACCGTATCATCGAAGCATGATTCTGGCGGTCGGGGCTGTGCGGCCGGTGCTGGTGATGGCCGCCCTGCTGGGGTTGTCGTCACAGGCGGCGTTGGCCAGCACAGCAACCACCACTGCAGGCCAACAGCGCCTCTGGGATCACGCTCACCTGCTCTCTGCTTCCGACCGCCTCCAGCTCGACCAGCAGGTGAACGGGGCGGAACGCCGGCTGGTAAGCCCCCTGTACCTGTTCATCGTGGCGAAGCTGCGGAACGAGACAGCGGCGCAGATGGCGGAGCGGACCCTGCGGGCGCTGGTGGAAGTGCAAGTGGACCCAGGCCGCGACGACGGTGCCGGTCCCAATCCACTGCTGTTGCTCTTGTCCATCGAGGATCGCGCGGCCGCCATCGCCACGGGAAAAGGCAATGCGGGGCTGGTTCCCGA
>JBDSME010000612.1:0-2797 GCA_039916065.1 Polyangia bacterium | reverse complement strand
CAGCAGCGGGCCGGCCAGGGGTCCAGGTTCCCCAAAATGAAACCAGGCTTCCAGCAAAGAGACGAACACCCAGGCAAGGCCGCCTCCCCAGGCCGCCACGGTTCCCAAGCGATGCATCGATGAACGGTTCACTCCCGCCGTCGTCCCTCTCCGCGCCGTTAGGGGCGTCTTGCGGCGGGCGAACCAGAGTGACCACCCCGACGACCATCGGATGCGTGACCACAGGCGCGAACGCACCCACGACAGGGCAGGCGAAACCTTAACGCGCGCGCTATTGAGGGCAGCCCGCAGCTGCCCGTCGTCCAGCAAGAAGAGGTGCAGGGCCACGCTGAGGTAGCAGAAAAATCCGTAATTTGCGGTGGCGGCGTTGATGAGCTGGAACAGCGTGAAGAGCACCGCGGCCCCCGCGCGTGCCTTGCGCGGACCGAAGATGGCGAAGGGGACGACCAGTTCCACGACCAGCGTGGCGCGGCTCTCGAACAGGTGCCACCACCGGGGCAGGTGGTGGGCGTACCAGGCCAGCGCGGTCGGCAACGGTGCCGTCGGGTAATAGAAGGTCATGGCGCTGCCGTCTTGCCAGTCGTGCAGCGGCGATTGCCACTTCGCCAGGCCGGACTCGAAGTACAGCTTGAAAAGCACGGCCCGGAACAGCAGGTGGGCCAGCGGTGCCGGTCGACGCGTCGGAAGGAACGCCGCCAGCAGGCCACACTCGAGCAGCAAGTTGTCCCATTGAAATCCTAGAAACCCGCGACAGGCGGTGACGTAACCCAGGTACCAGGCCGTCTGCAGGGCGGCGCACCACCGCGGCCGCACGCCCAGCAAAGACAGGAGTGCCAGCGCCGCCCCGGCCAGGCACCCCGTCAGGAGGGTGCCATCCCCGGGCGCCCAGGCCAGGACGCTGGGAAAAGCCGGGAACGAGAGCGCGTTGTCAGCACGGGCCGCGCTGAGAAAGTCGGCGAGCGGCAACAACCCCCGGCTGCCCACCAGCAGCAAGATCTGGCTGGCCAGAGACAACCAGGCGATCAGGAATATTGCCGCCAGGGCGCGATGAAACAGCGCGGCCGTCATCGTACCGCCGCCTGCGACACTGCCGGGATGCATGCTGTCTCCGCTGGCGTCGGACGCGGAGTCGGAGCCGCGCGCCCCAGCCCCGGTGGCGTCGGCGGGTCCCACCGCCGCGGTCACCGTACCAGCTGCCGGGCCGTATGCCGGTGGGCATGTCGCAGCGATTCGATGACCGCGGGTACCGCGCCTCCCACGCCTCCCGGAAATGTGTCGCGCCCGCCCGCCAGCACCTGTACACAGGCCTGGACACTGCCCGCCAAACCGGCGAGATCGTAGCCCCCCTCCAGCACCAACACCAAGCGGGAACCGAGCTCCGCCACTCCGCTGCACATCGCCGCGAACCCGCGTTCGGTCACCTTCATCTCGCCCAGCGGATCGCGCGCGTGTGCGTCGAAACCGGCCGACACGATCACCACCTCCGGCGCGAAACGCTCCAGGGCCGGCAACATCACGTCGGTGAACAGGGCGCCGTAGTCGGCGTCAGTCTGGCCAGGGGGCAACGGGCAGTTCACGGTCAGGCCCGTGCCTTCGCCACGTCCGATCTCGTTGGCGGCGCCCGTGCCCGGATAGAAGGGGAACTGATGAGCGGACAGATAGAGCACGTCGGAGCGGGTCTCGAAAAGGTGCTGGGTCCCGTTGCCGTGATGCACGTCCCAGTCGAGGATCGCCACCCGCTCGGCACCGAGGTGTCGAGCCGTATCGGCAGCTATCGCTGCGTTGTTCAGGAGGCAAAATCCCATGGCCCGCGACACCTCTGCGTGATGCCCAGGTGGCCGGCAAAGCACGAAAGCATTGCCGGCGCGTCCTGACCAAACCTCCTCCACCGCCTGGATGGACGCGCCAGCAGCCAGCCGCGCCGCCTCCCAGCTTCCCGGTGACATCAGGGTGTCCGCGTCCAGGGGCAGCCGCCCGACGGTACTGGCCGAACCGCCAGCGGCGGCGCCGCTGGGGCCGCCCTTGCTGTCACCGTCGTCTGGCCGAAGTTGCGCGGCCAGGTGGGTCATCCGCGCGAGGTAGGCCGGCGCATGAACGCTGGACATCTCCGTCTCCGTGGCGAGGCGCGGAGTCACCCAGCGTGTCCCTGTGATCGGCGCCTCTCGCAGCGCCGTCACCACGGACCGCAGCCGCGCCGGCGATTCCGGGTGCCCGGGTCCGGGATCATGCCCCAGGAATCGGTCGTCGAAAAAGAGCAGCGTCTGGCTCATGTCGTTTCCTGCACGGGGGTCGTGGCGACACCTCCGCCGCTGGTGGCGCCAGGGCGCGTGGCGGCAGGCAGCGCAAAGGAGAACCGCGCACCGCCGCCGGCCGCACCGTCCACCTGCACCTCGCCCCCATGGTCGTGCACGATTTCGCGCACGAACGCCAACCCCAGTCCGGTCCCCTTTTCCCTGGTGGTGAAGAAGGGCGTGAAGATCTTCTCGCGCAACGCCCACTCCACCCCGGCGCCGTTGTCCTCGATCGCGAGGGCGATCGCGCCCGTTTCCGGGTCGGCCGCGGCGCACAGCCTCACCCGCCCCCCGCCGCCCGGGTGGGCACGGGTGACCGCCGCGACCGCGTTGCGCGCCAGGTTCAACAGCGCGCGCCGCAGCTGGGTTGCGTCCGCGCGCACCGCCAGGCTGGGGGCGGCGACAACTTCGATGGTCACTCCGGGCGTCAGGGCCAGCTGGCGGATCTCGGCGAACAGATCACCCACCAAAACGCTGGTGAAATCAGGTGGGGCCCTCCGCGCGTA
>JBDSME010000611.1:0-2825 GCA_039916065.1 Polyangia bacterium | reverse complement strand
CGAGATCGAAGTGAGTGGAGGATGCTGGCCACGCGCGCCAGGCATGCCTTGCGCCTTGGCCGCCCTGACGAGGGCGAAGCCCTGGCACGCCGCGCTTTGCAGGCGGCGCCGCGCAGGCCCGAGGCTCTGACGGCGGTCGCCGAGTTGGCCTTGGCGATCGACGAGGTGCCAGGCGGCGGCACCCTGCTGGACGAAGTCGCCGCCGCCATCACAGCGTGGGGCCAGATGCCTTCTCGGCAGCCAGACGAAGCGTTGGTCGTGCCGACCGGGTGGCACTCCCGGGTGGGGTGGGTGCGCATGCGCCAGGGCAAGCTGGACGAGGCGGCACAGGCGTTCGGCGCCGCCGTCGCCCTTGCGCCCGATGATCCGGACAGCTGGCGGGGGCTTGCGCGTGCACGGCAAGGCCTGGAGGACATCGACGGCGCGTTAGAAGCCTGGCAGCGGGTGATTGCCTTGGTGCCGGGCGACTGGGAGGCGCACAACGACGCCGGTGGCGCCTTCATGGAGCGAAACGACTGGGCGCGCGCCGAGGCCGCGTTCGCCGCGGCTGCGGCGCTGGCCCCCGACCAGCCGATCCTCATCGTCAATCGTGCCACGCTGGATGTACGGCGCGGCCAGCGCCGGATGGCGATCGCCAGCCTGGAAGGATGCGTCGCCCGATATCCGGACTACGCACCGGCGTTGGCCGGCCTGGGATTCGCGTTGCGCGACGAGGGTCTGGTCGAACAGGCGCTCAGCGCCTTGCGTGCGGCCACGACGCTGGCGCCCGACGACGCCACAACCGCCTGCGCCTTCGGCCGCGCGTTGTTGGAGAGAGGTGACCCGCAGGCAGCGTCGATCGCGGCGCAAGCGTTCTTACGGCGGCGCCCGGGGCACGCCGGCGCGCTGGCACTCGAGGCACGGGCCCGGCGGGCGATGGGGGACGAACCGGCGGTCTCGTATCTCCTCGACCCCCGCCTTGTTTCGCAGGTGCAGCTGGCGACACCGCAGGGATTCTCCGAGCTCGCCGCCTTCAACGCCGCGCTGGCGGCGCACGCGGCCGCGCACCGCACGTTGCTGTCGTCGCCCGCCAGCCATGCCACGGCCGGCGGCCTGCACTCGGGATCGTTGCTGGTCGCGCCACGCGGCCCCGTGGCCGCCTTCGAGCAGGCCCTGCGCGCCGCCATCGCCACCTACGCGCGATCGTTGCCGCGCCTGCCCGGCCACCCGTTCGTCGAAAACCGGCCGTCTGCCGCGTTCCTCAATATCTGGTGCGTGGTGATCCAGCGCGGCGGCCACCAGATCGCGCATATTCATCCTGAGGCGTGGCTCTCCGGCGTCTACTACCCGCAGGTGCCGGCGGCGGTCCGCTCGCCGGTAGAGCCGGGCGATCCCTCGGGGTGCCTGGAGATCGGCGCCGACGACTGGCCAGGCCCGTGGCGTGTGCCGTCTCCCCTCATCCGGGTCCGCCCGGCCGAGGGGTTATTGGTGCTGTTCCCCTCCTACTTCTATCACCGCACCGTGCCGTTCGACGCGGAAGGCACCCGCATCAGCGTGGCATTCGATCTGATGCCCGCGCGCACCGCAAACTCCTGACGACCCGAACGGTGCCAGGTCTCAATGGAATAGCGGGCTGAGCGCGGCGTACCAGGTCTGACCCATCAGCTTGTACCCGGTATCGTTGGGATGCACTCCGTTGGCGAGAAGCGCCGTCGAGTAGTTGGCATTCGAAAGGAACGGCGTGTTCATGTCCATGAGCCGGATGTGTTTCCCAGCGGCGGCTCTTTGGCTGACGATGCCCGGTATGGCCGCGTTGTAAGTCTTGACCTTTTGATTGTAGCTGACCTTGTCCGACTGCCCGGGAGTGATCTGTGTAACGAAGAGGAGCAGCTTGGGGTCCGCATTGAGGATAGTGTCGACAATTCCCGCCAGGCGGATCTCCGGCATATCTTCGCCGACGGAAAGATCGTTGGTGCCAATCATCAAGAGGACGATGTTCGGCTTGAACGTCTTGATGTTGTTGGGCGTAAGGTCGTTTTTCAAGAGCGCGGGGATCGTGTAACCAGAATAGCCTTCGTGAGTGCGCGGCCAGGCGACCCCGTCGACGGTCGCCGGTCCGTTGGTTCGTGAGCCGACCAGCTGAAGTGATTTGCCGGCGGCGTGGGCAAGTCGGAACAAGGTTTCGCGGTAGCCGCCTTCGTCGGTCGACCCGTCTTTTCCCTGGGTGATCGAATCACCGAGCGGCATCACCAGGCACGGCTGTCCCGCCGGGGGACAAGGGTTGTAATTGTCGTTGGTCGTGCCTGCCGCGCCCGCGGACCCGCCCGCGCCACCCGTTCCTGTCGTTCCCCCCTGAGCGCCACCACCGCGGCCACCTGAAGCGGCGGGCCCGGCGCCGCCGGTGTCCACGCTGCCGCTGTCTCCCCCCGTTCCAGCGCTGGAGCCGCCCGTGCTAGGCACGTCACCGCCGGTGCCCACCGCGCCACCACTGCTGGGCGCACCGCCGGTACCGGCGGAAAAGCCACCGGTGCCGCCCGATCCGGAGGTCGGCATAACCCCCCCGGTACCTTTGCTGCCGCCCGTCCCGGGCGCACTGGCATCGCCGCTCGAGCAGGCCGGTAAGAGGAGGAGAGCGACGAACGCCCTGGTCAACATGCTTGGCTCGGCTGGAAGCTTCACGTGGTCCTCCGTCTCAATCCCTGATTCGACGCGGCAAAATGCCCCGTCCTTCTATCACTCATTGAATGTCGCAAAATAGGGACGCCTCTAAAAACACCTTACAGAATCAGCGCCCGGATACTCCTGCGTTCCTTTTTCGTCCTTGTTTGTCCTACACTCTGCTTCAA
>JBDSME010000610.1:0-7173 GCA_039916065.1 Polyangia bacterium | reverse complement strand
AGCGCCTGCGACACGTAGTAGTGGTTGCCATGCATCGTCAACATGAGCACGCGGGTATTGGGCTGCCGGCGCAGTATCTCCCGCGTGGCCAGGATGCCGTCTCCATCCGGGAGCGTGACGTCCACTGTGACGATGTCCGGCTTCAGGCGATCGACCATCTCGAACGCCTCACGTCCCGTCGATGCCTCCCCCGCCACGACGATGTCTGCCGCGTCAGCGAGGACCGCACGCAACCCTTCGCGAAACAGGTGATGATCGTCTACGAGAAGGACGGTAATGGTAGCGGGCCCGGTCATCGGCGCATAGCTTGCGCGAAACCAGGCGCGCGAGCAACTTACGCTTTGACGATCTCCTGCGGGGAAGCTCCCGGCGTACGAGACGGTCCGGACTGGTTCAGAAAAACAAAACCCCGAGTCGGAAAACCGACCCGGGGTTGAAAGACGTTTCCGGAAAAATCCGGAAAAAACTACTTCTTGGGTTCTTCCTTGGCGGCGCCTTCGGCGGGGGCATCTGCCTTCTTGCCCTTCTTGGCCTTCTTCTCCTTCTTGGCGGTGCCCTCCATGGCGGGGGCCTCGTCGGCGGCGTGAGCCACGGTCCACGAGGTCGGCAGAACAACGGCGAGAGCGAGGAAGATGATGCGGGTGAGGTTCATGGGGTGTCTCCTGTTTGATTCGCGAGTCATTAGTGACCCGTGGCGACCCACTGTGCAGCCGACGTGCCACCGATCGGCTGGTCCACATGGTCCGGCAAAACCCAGCCTCCCAGCGACTCTCTACTGCAAAGGCACCTCACCCTGGCCAAAAAATGTGGCGCAATGGCTAGCAGAAGGGATGCATGTGGCGGTTCGCCTCACACCACGCCTCCATCATTAGCGAGGATACCAGTCGGTACCGCCGGTCGCAGGCCCAGGATGGTCGCACCGCGCGTTGCCACGAATCGACGGGCGGCCGTGTTGGGCGGCCGAAAATCCAGAAAATCCTGTCTGACCGGTTCGCCTCGGATCAGGCGAACGGATCTTTCCAGTTAGCCGAGCGCTTGCTGGGCCGCGCTGCCGGAGCCGCCTTGCCTGGGCCAGTGCGAGGTTTTGTGGAGCCCCTGCCTCCCGAATCGAAGGGATCTTGCCAGCTGTCGTTCCTGTTCCCCGCCGGGCGGCTCGCTGGAGGTGCGTGCCTTCCGGCTGCGGTGGACCCCCCGCGCGACGACGCAGGGACAGTGGTGGTGGGCGTAGTCTCTCCGCGACCCCGCGATGAGGAGCCGGAAGGGCGGTCAGCCGCGAAGGGATCGGTCCAGGCCGCTGCGCGTGCGGGCGCCGGCTTGGCGCGTTCAGACTGAGGCCGTGTGGTGGACGCCTGCTGCGCTCTCAACATCGCTGCGTCCGGCACGGCGGGTCGCTTGTTCCGCGCCCGCTCTTCCTGCGACTTGGCGGCGGCCGCCGCGATCGCCTTCAACGTCGCCTCGCGCGCCGCCGCTTCAGCACTGACCACTTCCGTTACCTCCGCCGGCCTGCGCGCGGTGGTCTTGATCGCCGCTTGCTTGTCGGCGGTGGCCAACAATTGATCAACATTGTCGGCGCCCTTGCCGTGGCGACCGGCAGCCGGAGGGGCCTTTTCTTGCTTCACCTTGTTCAGAAGCTGATCGACGTCGTCATTCGAGACGGCTGCCTTTTTCTTTTCACCTTTTCCGGTGAGGAGCTTATCCACGAACGCGTCATCATGCTTCTCCGCCGGCCTCGGAGCGGGAGGGGTTTCGGTGATGGCGGGCAGATCCCTGGTGCTGGGAGCCCTCACATTCCGTTGCGCGGCGGCAACCGCGGCGGCCTCTCGCTCCTTGCGATCCTTCTCCACCTGGTCGATTTTTTCCTGTTTCTCGCGGCGGGCCAGTTCCTCCGCCTGCAACTTCTGGATCTTGGCCATATCGATCTTCTTGACCGTGTTCGGGCCCATCACCTTGGCTTCCCAATCCATCTGCTTGTCCAGAGCGCGATCGTCGGTGGAGATTTCCTTGCCGGCTTTCTTGCTGCCTTCAGCGGCGGCTGACGACTTCGCTTTGGGTGCAGCTGCCGCGACGGGGGCAGCCGAGATTAGAGCGATGACAAGAGCAGAGGTCTGACGAAACATCCGCATCACGAAACCTCGACCTGTGGGGGGTTGTCGGAAGGCATACAATTATCCGTGGCGCATGTCGAAAGAGCAACCGTTACCCGACATTTACCCCCATTTCCCCCGTGGTGGGCTTAGCTGCGCAGCACCGAAGCCCTGCGGGGAGCTCGGCGCCAGGTAAGTTAACCATGTTTCTTATCCCGGCGGCCCGCCGATAGCCGACGGCTGCCTGAGTGTGACGGTCAGTTCTGCTCCGAAACCGCCACGGTGATCTTGGCGTAGCCGTCCTTGATCTCAAAGACTGGGTCGCCTGCACCGGGAAGGAGCTTCACGCGAAGGTGGCTTCGTCCGTCGTCGCCGGTGTGGACCCAGACTTCCTTGAAGCCGAGGCGATTCATCTTGTACTGCTTCATGGTCAGGAGTGATTCTGTCCCCGCTGCCAGGTTGATACGCGCCTCCCGGGTGGGATGGCCGTGCAGGGCGTGGTTTTCGCCATCCAACGGGCCCTTGATGGGCAATAAGATAAACGCCTTCCCGGAGGCACGCAGGGAACAGATGGCGGGCCAGTTGCGGCGCCACGATTCGCGCGCCAGGTCCTTGTCCGGTAGGGCGCAGTCGGCGGCGGAGGCCTCTTTCCCCGGTTCCCCACCGGGAGAAGTGGCCGATCCGTCAGAGGGCACCAGAGGCGCGTTTCCGCCGCGCGGATCCTGGGGGGATTCCGCCGCCGAGCGGGCGACATCACCGTCGGTCGCCACCACCGCGCCGCCGTCGTCGTTGGCAGGGGCGGGACCAACGTCGCTCCGACCGCTGTCACCCGCCGAAGAGGTGACGGAACCGGCTTCGCCCAGAGCCCCGCCAGCGCCGGCTGTCCTTGGCGGCGCAGAGGGGGCGGGAACCGGATCCGGCAGGTGCACCGCCACCACGGGGCGCGGCGACGACGAAGGCCACAAACTGGTCCCGCTGGCAAAAACCAACGCCGCTGTGCTGACGACAATGCAAAGGCCCGCCGGGCGCGAAACGGTTCGTCGCTCAGATTTTGGGAGTCGCCCTGGGGCGGGGCCGGCGGGGGAGGGGCCGAATGGGGGAGAATCGCTCATGAATCGCGCGCTGGCGGGCGGCGGAAGACTCGCCCCTAGCCAGGCGAGCTGTCAAGCAGCCAGGCGGAGATCTGAGGAATGAGACGCTCTCGCAAGGTCGCGTCCGTGCGCATTCGCTCCAGGGTTTGCGCCGTCGCCTGCTTGGCCGATTCGACGGGATGCTCGGCGATGAACCGTTCCACCTGGTCAAGGTGACGACGTTCGGTCAGATTCCCCAGTGACTCCACCAGCCGGCGGAGCAACATCGGCGAATCTGCCTTGGCCCGGACCTCGGGCCAGCGATCGCGGATGAGCTCCCAGGTGCCTTCGCGCGTGGCTCGGTTGCCAAGCAAGACAGACAGGTACGACGTGAAGTCTTGCATGGGGACCACGTCGGTCAACGCCGTGGCGATGGCGCGGTCGACGAGCGCCGGGTTCTCAACGCGCGCCAACGCGTGAAGAAAGCGGCGCTTGGAGGCGGGGTCGATCTCGGTGGTGGCGCGGCGGACCAGATCATCGAACCGCGCCCCATCGGCGCCGCGCGCCGCCGCCGTGACCACGATGTCCAGCAGATTGGGGTCCAGCAACACCGGCATGGCCGCCGCCGATGGCGACGCCGGCGCCACGCTGGCCAGGTACTGGCGCTCGGCTTCGGCCACGAACGAGGGAACCCGCGCCAGCAGGACGATGGCCCGCAAGACTGCTGCGCGGCGCAGCCGGGTATCGTCGGGCTCCGTCGCGCCGTGGGCCGCCGGCCACCCCAGGCTGAGCGCGGCCTTGGCGAACACCTTTCCCACCACCGCTTGCAGGGCCGGCCGATCCGCCTCCCCGACGTGACGGTACTCGAGCACGGACAACCGGCCAGCGATCTCGTCCAGCACGAAATGGTCGCGCTCTTCGGTCAGCCGCGTCACCAGATCCAGAAACGCTCCTATGGGCGCGGCGCCAGCGCGCACCAGCGCCCACTGATCAGACAGCAGGGCCAGCCTGGCCGCCGGTGCCAGTTCGGCGATCGCCGGTCCGAGTTGCGCCAGCAATCCTTCGTCGTACTGGCTGCGATAGAACCCCGCCGCCTCGGCATTGAGCAAGCACCAGCGCGGCCAACCCTTGGCTCGAAGGGGGATCCGTGCTTCGGGGGCGTCCAGCATGATCCGCTGCTCCTTGACGCCGTCGTCATCGCGAAACCGGACCACCATCGGGATCATCCATTGCGTGGGGGCCGCGGTTTCCCGTGCCTCCGGATCCGAGAAGAACCGTCGCTGCTTCAACGACAGGACCACCCCCGCCGCTTCGGCGCTGCCGCGGCCCTGGTCAGCGTCTCCACCGTCTCTGCCGTCTCTGTCGGCTTGGCCGTCCTGGCCTTGCTGCACGAGCGATGCCGACACCACCGGATACCCCACCTGGCGGATCCACCCATTCGCCAGCTTCATGATCGGCTCGCCGGAGGCTTCCCCGAGCGCCCCCCATAGATCGTCGGCGGTGGCGTTACCGCCCTGGTGCCTGGTCATGTAAAGCTGAATCCCCGCGCGGAAACGCTCCTCGCCCAGATATCCCTCGATCATCCGCAGAACCGCGCCGCCCTTTTCGTAGGTGATGGCATCGAACGATTCGCCCGCTTCCTCTGCGTTGTGAATCTCGGCGCGAATGGGGTGGGCCGACTGCATGGCGTCCAGGGCCATGGCGGACGCCTTGCCTCCTTCGAAGTCCATCCAGATGCGCCACTCCGGACGCCACCGGTCAACGATCTTGAAGGCCATCCAGGTGGCAAAGGCCTCGTTCAGCCACAGATCGTCCCACCACGCCATGGTGACCAGGTTCCCGAACCACTGGTGGGCCAGTTCGTGGGTGATCACCTCGGCGACACGCTTTTGCATGGAGAGCGGCGCCGTGGCGGGATCGAGCAGCAGCGCCACTTCGCGGAAGGTGATGCAACCGGCGTTCTCCATGGCGCCTGCTTCGAAGTCGGGGATCGCGAGCTGATCCAGCTTTCCGAACGGGTAGGGGAGACCAAAATAGTCTTCCAGCATGGGCAGAACCGCACCTGCCGCGTCCTGACCGAACGACGTGAGGCTCTGCTTGGCGGGGACCGCCCAGGTGCGGATGGGCACGCCGCGCGTGACCACGGTGGGGCTGGGCGCCAGCTCTCCCACCACCAGCGCCACCAGGTAGGACGACATCACCGGCGTGGGAGCGAAACGAACGCGGCGGCGTCCGTCGGTGGCGCCGCTGTCTTCGACGTCCTCGACCACGCGGCCGTTGGACAGGGCCACCAGGCCTCTCGGTACGTCGCGCAGCCGCAGATCCCACGCGGCTTTGAAGGCGGGCTCATCGAAACAGGGGAAGACCCGACGCGCGTCGGCGGCTTCGAACTGGGTGACCGCGATCAGTCCCGCCCGGTACAGACCACGCAGCCCGGGACTGAACTGGCCACTCCAGGACAGGCGGAGGGTGGTGGTCCCCGCCGTCAAGATGTTGCGGAGCTCCAGGGTGATGGTCTCGCTCTCCGCGTCCGCGTCGACGGCGCGCACCGCCTCTGCAGGCGAGGAGCCCGTCGAGGAGTCGGACCCCGGGCGGCCCACGATCTCCACCTTGTCCACCGTCAAACCCACCGCGTGCAAGTGGATGCGCGGTGTCGGCGTGCTCACCTCCATCACGATTTCCATCGTGCCCTGGAAGCGATCCTGTTGCAGGTCGATGCTCAACTCAGCGCTGTAGGTGCGCGGTAAGACGGTACGCGGCAGACGGAAGTTCTTTCCCAGGGTCAAGGCAGCCTCGCGGGTGGGGTGTGGCGGTATGGGGGGTGGGTCCGGTGGTAGGGCTGCCTACTATAAGTCCAAGTCCAACCGCTGCATGCGTACGGTTTTCACGTTCACGAACTCGCGTAGACCATGGACGCTCAGCTCCCGACCGTATCCGGAGCGTTTGATCCCCCCGAAGGGAAAGCGGGGATCCGACGCCACCATGTCGTTGACGAAGACCGATCCCGCCTCCAGCTCGCGCGCGAAGCGCTCGGCCTCCCGGCGATCTCTGGTCCAGACGCTGGCGCCAAGGCCGAAGGTGGTGTCGTTGGCCATCGCCAGCGCGTGATCGGCATCGGCCGCGCGAAACACCGCCGCCACCGGCCCGAAGAGCTCCTCACAGGCCGCCGGCGCGCGGGCCGGCACCTCCACAAGAATCGTTGGCGGGTAAAACAGGGACGTTTTTGGTTCCGCGGGCTTTCCGCCCAGAACAAGGTGCGCGCCGGCGACGATTGAATCGGCGACCTGCCGCGCCAGTTCGTCGCGAATGGCCGCGGTGGCCAGGGGCCCCACGTCGGTGCTCTCGTCCATGGGATCGCCGACACGCAGGGCGCGCATCCGTTCGCTGAACGCCGCCAGGAACTGGGCGTATACGGCGTCCACCACGATGAACCGTTTGGCGGCGATGCAGGACTGGCCGTTGTTGACCACCCGCGCCTTGACGGCCACCTCGGCGGCGCGGTTGATGTCGGCGCTTGCCAGCACCACGAACGGGTCGCTGCCACCCAGTTCCAGCACCGTCTTCTTCAGGTGATGGCCGGCGGTCGCTGCCACCGATCGTCCCGCCCCCTCGCTGCCGGTGAGCGTCACCGCCGCCACACGCGCGTCGGCGATCACCCGTTCGACGAGCTCCGAGCCGATCAACATGGTCTGGAAGACCCCTTCCGGAGCACCGGCCCGCAGGAAGACGTCCTCCAGAGCCAGTGCGCACTGGGGGACATTCGACGAGTGCTTCAGCACGCCCACGTTGCCAGCGGCCAAGGCGGGCGCGGCGAATCGCACCGTCTGCCAGAAAGGGAAGTTCCAGGGCATGATGGCCAGGACCGTTCCTAGCGGCTGGAACAGCACCTGATGCTCGGGCCCGTGCTGCTCGGGGGTGAGGAAGGCCTCCGCATGTTCGGCATAAAAGCGGCAGCCGGCGGCGCACTTGGCCACCTCGTCTCGCGCGGCGCCGATCACCTTGCCCATCTCGCGCGTGGC
>JBDSME010000609.1:0-4176 GCA_039916065.1 Polyangia bacterium | reverse complement strand
AGGCACCCATCGTGATTGACGGCGTGGACTACGGGGCTCCGCTGCAGAACTTGCGCGCGGCCATGGCCGACGCCGGCCTCGACTCCGTCGATTTGTGGATCGGGACCGGCGGCGCGGCGGTGGCGCGGCTGGTGCTGCCGGTGATTCATCCGCGCGCATACTTGCCCGTGCACTGGGATGGGCTCTACGGTCCGTTCCTGAATGGCGTGACTGGCAGGGGCTATTCGGATGCAGCGCTCGCGACCCTGCTAACCGCTTCAGGTGTGAAGCTGCTCACGCCGGTGCAGTACATGGACAAATGGCGTCTTGATCGCAGCGGCGTTCAACCCATGCCGAACGCCGCCGTGAAGCAAGCGCTCGGCTTCACCAAATAGCTGCCAGCAGCCGGCGACCGACCTTACGGCATGCCGCCGAAGGAGGCGCATTCGGGGGAGGACCGCTGAGGGATAAATCCGGTGTCACAGGTTTTTTCGTAGTAGGGATCGCAGTAAGGCACGTCGTCTGCACAGTCCGTGTCGCGGGAGCATTCGCCGCGGCTCTGGACCTTGGGGGCGCACATCCCGTCGACGCAGCGGAGGTCGGTCTGGCAGGGATTCGTTTCGTCGTCGCACGCGGCGCCCACGGGGATGCTGGGGACCATGCAGGCCATCGTCCCCGCGGTGGCGATGCAGGCCCGTCCGGCGGGGCAGACGTCGCCCGGGTTGTTGCAGAAACCGTCAGCGGCGACGACCTTCTTGGTGGCGCAGACCCCCCTGTCGCAGATCAGATCGCCGTCACATTCAAAGACCGATTCGCAAGGCGCCGCCATCGCCTTCATTCCTGAAAAAACGCGCTGGCAGGCATCGTCCATGGTTCGCCGCGCCGCAGGCGTCACCGGCCTCTGCCGATAAGTGGCCTCCGTGGCGCTGAGACACGCCGGGGCACGATCGGGACGGAAGGGACGGGTCGCCACCGGTTCCTGAGCCTGCACGAACTCCACGCACACCGCCACCCGCGCCACTTTGCATGTGGCGGGCGGGACCGAACAGTCCGTCGCCACGCCCGCGCATTCGCGCGTCGCCTTTTGTTCGCAGAACTGGGCCACCGTCATGGCGTCGTCGTGGGTGCCGCAGCTACTCGCGAATCCGGCGAATAGCGCAATTGAGAGAGGACCTGCAAACCTGAGGAAGTTAGTTTTCATTCTTGATCCCTGGATCGGCCAGCCCCGTCCGTCAAGGTGTGTCCGGAGCGCCACACCGCTCCGCTGGTCCTTGGTGGACAGCGGGGCTGCGCTGCGCGCCGTCGGCTATTACCTGGGCCGCCCCCGCGCCTGATCGCCCGGGGGTGGGTGCCGCGCTGGCCGCCGGCCGGGTGTGGCGGGTGTGGCGGGTGTGGCCGCGGTAGCGCCGCCGAGCAAGCCGGCAAGGAAATTCTCAGCGTCGGCGGGCGCGGCCAGCAACAGCCCCACTGTGCGCCGACGACGCTCGACCGCGAACAGCCGTCCGTCCGCGTCCGTCAGTCGCAGGCGCCCCGAGGCGGGGCGAGCGTCCAGCACCGCGACGCGCGCCAGGTCGCCCAGCGCCAGGGCGGCCTCGGCGGCGAAGTCTTCGGCGTCGGTGTCATCATCCCAGGTGGTGATCCAGGCGACGAAGGTGCTGGCAGCGGACACGCCATCGCGTTCTGCGGCATCGTCGACGGCGCCGTCGGCCGCGCCTGGGCGCACCAGCAGCGCGCGATCGCCTCCCCACCCGGCGGCGGCACGCTCGGCGCGGTACGGATTGCCCGCCCGCTCCAGGAAGACGCGGATGCCCCACTCGCCCACGGTGTCGCGGTAGATGATCCGCCACCTGGCGTGTGGCTGGTCGGCGTCGGATAGACGCGCCGCCACGTCGTCGGGTTTCTCCCCGCGTTCATATTTTTCGGGGTGCAGGAGTTGCTCGGTGGAGGCCGGGGGGCGCCTCCACACCTCGTCGATCGCCGTCCAGGGTTCCCGGGCGCGTAGCCCGGCGATGAACATCAGGCCCTGCAACTCGAGGAACAGTCGTTCCCGTATCTCCAACGACGAGACAGTGCTGGCGGCGGCGCCGCCGACCGCCAGCAGCTTCGGCGTCAACGCTTCCACGACACCGGCCAGGGCGCGCGGCGAGGGAAGGTTGCCCTGGGGATCTAGCTCCTCGAGCGCCTGGGCGGTGGCGTCGCCATAAACGATGGCACGGCGGGCCAGGAGGCAATCCGAATTTACCGCATTTGCCCTGTTCAAGGAGGGCCCGGTGCCGTCGGGCGGGCCAGAGACGGTTGGGACTTGCGGCCAGCGCTCCGGGTCGAAACGGCGAGCGAGCAGCGCCTGCGCGATGTCGCGCATCCAGGGCAGCCGATTGGTCGACAGGTCCGCCCAGCTGCCGAGCAGCAACCGGTCGTGAGGCAGGTCGTAAAGACCGGTCACCTCATCCGGAACCTCAGGGGCGACAGGCGCGGCGAAGGACCACCCAAGGTGCCCGTACAGCGTTTCACGCAGCAGGCGGTCCGCCCCCCCCGATACGGTGACCGCGCGCGGGCGCAATTCGCGGCCGTCCGCTGACGTACTGGCGGCGTCAGGCTCCGCGTCCTCGGACAGGGCGGCGCGCGCGGCGGCCAGCTGGCCCGCGTCGACCAGCCGCACCACCAGGGGTCGGGTCAGGCGCACCCCGCGCCTGGCGGCCATGCGGGCAGCCGTGTCGTTCACCACACGCGAGACCACACTATCCACGAGTGCCGGGCGCGGCGGCCATGCCACGGCAGTTCCCGCATTTGCCGCATTTGCCAGGCCCGAGACGGCCGCGGCCAGCAGCCACGGAAGCGTCCGAGCCATGGCGAGGAGTTTGCGGTAAATACCCGCTTGCTTCAATTCATGAGTACCAGCGAGATCCCGGGCGTCGGCGCGGTTGGCGCGGGCCGACTGGCGGATGCCCTGCGCCGAATCGAGGAGAACCTGTCGTCGCCCGAAGGTGTTGGCGAAGGCGCGGCGGCGCGCGTGGTGGAGGTCTACGGCGCGGCCGGCGCCCTCGGCGCGGCGGTGGCGGCACACGTCGCACGGCGGCCAGGGGGCGCCCCGCAGGCGGCGGCACATCCCGCCTTGGTCTATGTCGTCGCGGACGAAGACTTGACCGAAGGCCGCGCCGCCGACATCGGCTTCTTCTTGCCGCGGACGGCGGCCGGCGACGACCCGCTGGCGCCTCCGCCGGTGCTGGTGGTGCCAGCTCCCGAAAGCTCGCCGTACGCCGAGATTCAGCCGGACCGGCGGGCCTCGCTGGGGCGCATGGGGGTGCTGTTCAGACTGTCCAAGGGGTTCGCGCCGCGGGTGCTGGTGCTGTCGGCTGCCTCCTTCTGCCGGCGGGTGTTCCCGCGCGCGGCCTTCGAACAGCGCTGCCAGGCCCTGGTCGAGGGGGCCACCATCAACCGGGACCACACCATCCGCGCGCTCGCTGCGGCGGGGTATGCCCGCGCGTCCGTGGTCGAGGATCCGGGAACCTTCGCTGTGCGTGGAGCGGTCATCGACCTCTACCCATCGGTCTACCGGCACCCGGTTCGCATCGAGCTGGATGGCGACGAGATCGAGTCAATCCGGCTCTATGACGCCGCCACTCAGCGTACCTTGAGGCGGATCTCCGAGGTCCAGGTGCATCCGGTGCGGGAATCGATTCGCACCGAGAACGATAATTTCCGGGACCGTCTGCTGGCTGCGGCGGACGTCGCGGCCGTGCCCTCATCGCGAACACGGCTGCTGATGGAGCAGGTCGAGGCGGGGGAATCGTTTTTCGGCATCGAAGCCCTGGTTCCCCTGCTGCACGCGCGCATGGACGCGATCACCGCCTATCTGCCCGCCAGCGCCATCTTCGTGGTCGAGGACCCCGAAGCAGTGTCCGACCAGATGCGCAGGAGCGTCAGCAAGCTGCGCGAAGCGGCCACCGCGCGACGCGCCGAACACCGGCTGGCCCTGGAACCGACCGCGTTCGTGCTGTCCGAGGACGAGTCACATCAAGCGCTGCAGCAGCGCCGGCGCATCGAGCTTCACACCGTGGAGATCACGTCGGCGTCGGCGTCGGCGTCGGTAGCCCCCGGAACTGATAGCCATCCCCCCCGCGTCCGCTTGCTGGCCGAATCGAACGCCACCTTGCGCGCGGAGCTGCAGCACGCCCGCGCCGATCACACCGGCAGCGA
>JBDSME010000608.1:0-4204 GCA_039916065.1 Polyangia bacterium | reverse complement strand
TTCATCGGACCCAAGGTCAGCCAGACAACTCAGAACAGAGTGCGCTCAGCCTTCCGACTTGGGCTTCGCCTTCTTCTTGGCGGCGGCCGGCGCCCCACCCTCGCCCTTGCCGGTCGCTTTCTTGTCTACCTTGGCCGACTTGTCGGCCGACTTGTCACTTTTGGCCTTGGCGGGCTGATCCGCTTTGCCTGATTTGGCCGCCTTGTCCTGCGGCTCCGCCTTGGCCGCGGGAGCACCGTCGGGAATCAGCTCGAGCAGAGACATCGGAGCGGCATCGCCGTGGCGCTGCCCGATCTTGACGATGCGTGTATAGCCACCGCGTCGCGCCAGATAGCGCGGCCCGATCTCGTTGAACAGCTTGGTCACCGCCGTGCGATCACGCACGATCCGTCGTGCCATCCGCACCGCGTGAACCACGCGCGCCGATTCGTCCGGGGTGCGGCGGTCCGCCTTCTTCACCAAGATGTCGCCCAGCCGGCGCGCCCAGGTGATGGTGCGCTCTGCCAAGCGTCGGGTCTCCTTGGCCTTGGCATCGGTGGTTTGGATGCGCTCGTTCGTCAACAGCGCGGCGACCAAATTGGAGAACAACGCCTTGCGATGCGCCGCTGTTCTTGAAAGATGAACCCCTGCTCTGCGATGTCTCATGACAACTCTTTATCTTCTCTTTGCTGGCGCCACGCTGCCGATGTGAATGACTGGCCACCTGGTAGGAATTCTACCGGGACCGTCCGTTCGCTCTTGTTGCTAGACTGACGGGAAGTAAGCCTGAACTACGCCTGATTTACGCCTTTTTGGGCGGGCCGTCACCGGGCCACCCTTCCAGCTTCATGCCCAGGGACAAGCCCATTTCCTGAAGGATCTCTTTGATCTCCTTCAGCGACTTGCGACCAAAGTTCTTGGTCTTCAACATTTCGGACTCGGTCTTCTGAACCAGCTCGCCGATATGCCGGATGTTGGCATTCTGCAGACAGTTCGCGGAACGCACCGACAGCTCCAATTCGTCGACCGACTTCCACAGGTTCTCGTTGAGCTTTTGCTGCTCCTCGGAGACCGGAGTCTCGTGGGCGGGCTCCGAACCTTCCTCGAAGTTGATGAAGATGCTGAGCTGATCCTTCAAAATCTTGGCCGCGAAGGCAACCGCGTCCTCGGGACGAACGGCGCCGTTGGTCCAAACTTCCAGGGTCAAACGATCATAGTCCGTCTGCTGACCGACACGGGCGTTGGTCACCTGAAAGTTCACCTTGCGAATCGGCGAGAACAGCGAGTCGATGGGGACCACACCCACCGGGGTGGTCGGCGTCTTGTTCTTCTCGGCGTGAACGTAAC
Source organism: Polyangia bacterium (assembly GCA_039916065.1). Classification (GTDB taxonomy): domain Bacteria; phylum Myxococcota_A; class Polyangia; order Fen-1088; family Fen-1088; genus FEN-1088. The sequence continues at coordinate 2,878 of JBDSME010000608.1, read as the reverse complement.
CACGACCGATGCCGACATACAGCTCCATGCGCAGCTTGGCGCCCTTGGAGCAGGTGCAGATCACATGGTCGGGGTTCAGCACCTCGACGCCGTCGGTGACCTGAATGTCGCCCGCGGTGACCTTGCCCTCGCCATCCTTGTCCAGGCGCAACACGCGCGGCTTGGCATCAACCGACTTGAACAGAACTTCCTTCAGGTTCAAGACGATGTCCGTGACGTCCTCCACCACGCTGGGGATCGAGGTGAACTCGTGGAGCGCCCCCTCGATCTTCAGGGCGGTGATGGCCGATCCCTGGAGCGAGGACAGCAGAATACGACGAAGCCCGTTCCCTAGGGTGGTGCCGAAGCCACGTTCCAGCGGCTCACAGGTGAACTTGCCGTAGGTCGGTGTCAGGGACTCCGGATCGACCTCCAGCTTGCGGGGGCGGATCAGGTCGCGCCAGTTGCGCGACGTGAACGGATTCTGTGAAAGGTGGCTAGCGGTCATACTTGCGGCGGTGCCCATTTTGTCGTCTCTCCTGTGCCTGCAAAAACTCTTACCAATCCGAGCGTGCTGTCGAGCGTGCTGACGCGTCGAACTACGTGGTGTCGCGCCTAGCGCGAATAAAGCTCGACGATCAGTTGCTCACGGATGGGAAGCGTCAAGTCCTCCCGTGACGGCAAGGAGGTGAGGCGTCCCTTGAAGCCTTCCTTGTCCAACTCGAGCCAGCGGGGAACACCCCGGCGGTCCACGGCGCCCAGGCTCTCCAGGATCCGCGTCACCTTCTTGGACGAATCCTTAACCTCCACCGCATCGTTGGCACGGCACAGGAAGGAAGGGATATTCACCTTGGAGCCGTTGATGCGGAAGTGTCCGTGCCGCACCAGTTGGCGCGCCTCGGCGTGATCCGAGGCGAAACCCAACCGGTAGACGACGTTGTCAAGGCGCCGTTCAAGCAGTTGCAACAGGTTCTCGCCGGCCACACCCTTCATGCGAATGGCCTTGTGGTAGTAACCGCGGAACTGACGCTCTGCCAGACCGTAGATGCGCTTCACCTTCTGCTTCTCACGAAGCTGCGCGCCATAGTTGGAGACCTTCCGGCGGCGAGCCTGGCCGTGCTGCCCGGGCGCGTAAGCCCGACGCTCATAGCCACATTTGTCGGTGTAGCAGCGGTCCCCCTTGAGGAACAACTTCATATCTTCGCGCCGGCAAAGGCGACAAACTGGTCCGGAGTAATTAGCCATTGTTCAGAAATTCCTCGATCAAACTTGCTTGCTGGCGGTGAGTTGAGGGTCAAACACGACGGCGCTTGGGGGGCCGGCATCCGTTGTGGGGGATGGGCGTCAGGTCACGAATCAATGAGATCTTGAATCCGGTTGCCGCCAGGGCGCGCAGCGCCGACTCACGTCCCGAGCCTGGACCGCGCACGTACACTGACAGCGCCCGCATGCCATGCTCCATGGCCTTGTGGGCGGCGTCCTCTGCCGCGAGCTGCGCCGCGAACGGCGTCGACTTGCGCGAACCCTTGAAGCCCTTCACGCCGGCCGAAGACCACGACACCACGTTCCCCGACACGTCCGTGATGGTCACGATGGTGTTGTTGAACGAAGCTGTGATGTGAGCGATGCCGCTCTGGATGTTCTTCTTGACCTTCTTGGCCTTAGACTTGGGCTTGTTCTCGGAGGTAGTCGCCATTTTCGTCCTTTAACTCGGAATCAAAATCAGGAAAATCGGCAAATCGGATTAGTTGCCGCCCTAAACGGCGGTCTCTTTGCGCTTGATGGCCTGTCCCTTGCGAGGACCCTTGCGGGTCCGGGCATTGGTGTGCGTCCGCTGTCCACGGGCCGGCAAGCCTTTGCGGTGACGAAGACCGCGGTAGCAGCCGAGATCCATCAGGCGCTTGATGCTGAGGCCCACGTCGCGACGCAGATCACCCTCCACCTTCAGCCCTTGCTGTTCGATCGCTTCGCGGATGCGGCGCGCTTCGTTGTCGTCCAGGTCATCGGTGCGCTTGTCGAGCGGGACATTGGCCGCGGCCAAAATCTTCCGAGACTGAACTCTTCCCACCCCATACAAATACGTCATGGCGATCTCCATCCGCTTGTTGCGGGGAAGATCGACGCCGGAGATACGTGCCATCTAGGTGGATCCTTTCATCGTCGTAACAGTCGCCTTCAAGTTGGCTCTCATGTTGGTCATCGAGTTTGGCAAGCGCCTAACCTTGACGCTGCTTGTGACGAGCGTTCTCGCAAATCACGCGCACGACACCGCGACGACGGATGACCTTGCACTTCTCGCAAACTTTCTTTACCGAGGCTCGAACCTTCATATCGTCTCCAAACCGGCAAATCGAATCGTTCTGCAGTTTCACTTACAACTGAATTTAAAATCGGCCGCTACTCGCCGACCGCCAATTTTGTAGTGCCCATGGAATCAGATGACATCAGATGAGGTCAGATGAAATCACGGCCTGGAGAGCACCAAGGGCCCGTTTTCAGTGATGGCCACGGAATGCTCAAAATGGGCCGAGAGGCTACCATCCCGCGTAACGGCCGTCCAGCCGTCTTCTTCGGTGAAAACCTCGGCCCCGCCAGCGTTGATCATGGGCTCGATGGCGACCACCAAACCCTCCGAAAGGCGAAGGCCCCGCCCCTTCACCCCGAAGTTCGGGACGTTGGGTTCCTCGTGCATCTTGCGGCCGATCCCGTGGCCCACGAACTGGCGGACCACCGAATACCCCAGCGGCTCGACATGCGACTGCACCGCGTGGCCGATATCCCCCAGGCGGTTGCCCGGCACACACACGGCGATGGCCAGCTCCAGCGATTGGCGCGTAGCATCAATCAGCGCCTGGGCCTCCGCGGAGATCTTGCCCATGGGCAGCGTCCGCGCCGAATC
>JBDSME010000607.1:0-4367 GCA_039916065.1 Polyangia bacterium | reverse complement strand
CTGCAGGCGATCCATCGCCTGCCGCAGCGGCGTGCGCCAGCGGTGATTCCACCCGTTGTCGGTCGGAACCATGGTGCAACCACAGTCCCGCCACCAGCGCCCCACTCCATGATGACAGCTCCACGAGGTCCCCTTCCCGTCGAGCCCCTCGGCCAACTCCATCTCCCAGGTGGCCGGATAGGCCGCCAGGAAAGCGCCCAGATTGGTGGGCTGGATGTCCTGACGTGGTCCCTCCACGAAGGTGCTGAAGGCCAGGGTCAAATCGGCGAACTTCTTGTGATGGCCATAAAGTTCGCCATCGGATGCGCACAGGACCAACGGCGGATGCGATACCCGGGAACGCGCCGCCGATTCGCGCGCCATCCCCAGGAGGCTGCCGGCATCGGACGTGAGGTCGCCAAACGCCACGCCCCGCGACAGGGGCCCATCGAACACCGCCACGCTCAGGAAACGCCCGGACCCATCAGGGTGCATCCACCGGTAGGCCCGGCCGGTGTCGACGGTGTCCCGGTCAACCGAGCTCCACTCGTCGTCCCCGGGCGCGCGCACCGCCGCCACCTGCTCGGGGGCGACGATGGTGTAGCGAACGCCCAGTTCGATGAGCTCGGTCAGGGTCGCCACGTTCGCCGCTGTCTCGGGCAACCAAAGTCCCTCGGCAGGGCGGGCAAAGCGCCGATGAAAATCCGCCAGTCCCCAGACCAGCTGGGTGCGCCGATCGGCGGGCGAACACAGCGGCACGATGGGATGGGCGTACGCCTGGGCCATACCCCCGCCCCACCCCAGGCGCCCCTGCTGCTCGGCGTCCGCCGCCGCCAGCCGGGCGTGGGTGCGGGGATCCTTGCGTTCAATCCAGCGCGCCAGGGTGGGGCCGAAGTTGTACGAGAGGCGCGCGTAGTTGTTGACGATCGCTTCGATGCGGCCGGCGCGGCCATGGATGCGGGCGAAGGCGTTGGCGCGATAACACTCGGCATGGATGCGCGCGTCCCAGTCGTGGAAAGGCGCGGCGCCGGGCTCGCGTTCGATGTCGTCGGTCCAGGGGTTCTCCCGGGGCGGTTGGTAAAAGTGCCCGTGGACCACCAGCGCGAAGGACATCTGTTGATTTCTCCCTAGAAGTTCCGGGACCGCGTCAGCAGGGTGTCCTTGGCCTTTTGCACCACCGTGACGCCCCCCTCGCTGACGGTGAAGCGGAGGGCGTCGCGCGCCAGGTCGTGGCCGACGTGATCGCCTTCGCCGATGCGCACGTTCTTGTCCACGATGGCCCGGAAGATCCGGGCGTTGCGTCCCACGTAGACGTTGTCGAACAACAACGATTCGCGCACCTCCGCCCCGGCATCCACGAACACGTTGCGCCCCAGCACCGAATCCTTGACGAATCCGCCGGCCACGATGCATCCACCCGAAAGAATGGACTGCACGGCGATACCGCGGCGGGTCTCCTCGTCGAACACCAGCTTGGCCGGCGGGTCGGGGAACTGGGCGGTCATGATGGGCCAGTCCCAGTTGTAGAGGTTCAGGCTGGGGACAACGTTCTTCAGATCCATGTTGGCCTCGTAAAAGGCGTCGATGGTGCCCACGTCCCGCCAGTAGGCGTTCTCGATCTCGTCGGACACACCCCGGATGCGGTTATGCCCGAAGTTGTAGGCGAACACCCGCCCCGACGTCAGCATCGCCGGCAGGATGTCCCGCCCGAAGTCGTGATAGGTCTGCCGCTGGGAGTCTTCCCGCAGCTCTTCGATCAAGGGTCCGGGATGGAAGACATAGTTGCCCATCGACGCCAGACAGTGTTCGGAATCGCCAGGAATGGTGATGGGATCCCGCTCCGGCTTCTCCTGGAACGCCACCACCCTGCCCTCTGCATCGATTTGCACGATGCCGAACTGGTGGGCTTCCGCGACCGGGACCGGCAGGCAAGCGATGGTGGCCACGGCGTTCTTCTCGTGGTGGAAGTCCGTCATCTGGCGGATGTTCATCTTGTAGATGTGGTCGGCGCCGAAGACCAGGATGGCGTCGGCGCGGAATTCGTCGACCAGATGAAGGTTCTGAAACACCGAGTCGGCGGTCCCCCGGTACCACTGCTCTCCGGTGCGCATCTGCGCCGGGACCACTGTGACGAATTGACCGAAGGTGCTGCGGGCGCCCCAGGTGCGTTGCACGTGCTCAGCCAGCGACTGCGACTTGTACTGGGTCAAGACGTAAACCGCGCGGATTCCCGAGTTCGCCATGTTGGACAGGACGAAGTCGATGATGCGGTATCGGCCTCCAAAGGGAACGGCGGGTTTGGCGCGGTCCAGGGTCAACGGATTCAGGCGGGAACCTTTCCCGCCTGCCATGATCAAAGCCAGATAACGCCGCTGTCCATCCATGTTCGCCTGGTCATTATACAGAATACCGACGGTGCGCCATTTCTGGTTATCATGAGGGCCCATGAGCACTGCCGAGAAATTCAAATCGCACCTCACAGCGCTGTCTCGCAACCTGTGGTGGTCCTGGAACCCGCACATCATCAAATTGTTTCGCGACATGGACCCGGACGGTTTTCGAACGTCCAATCACAATCCGGTCCTGATGCTGGGACAGTTCTCCCCCGAGCAGATTGAACGGCTGTCGAAGGACGCGGCGCTGCGGGCGCGGGTCGACGCGGCCCACCGCGAGCTGGTGCTCTACCTGGATGAACCGCGGACCTGGGCCTCCGTCCACGCCGCCCCATTGCGCGTCCGCCCGGTGGCCTATTTCTCCGCGGAGTTCGGCATTCACGAATCGCTACCCATCTACAGCGGCGGCCTGGGGGTCCTGGCCGGCGATCACCTGAAGACCGCCTCGGACCTGGGACTGCCGCTGGTGGCGGTCGGCCTGTTCTACCGCGAATCGTATTTTCGCCAGCGGATTGACCGGCAGGGAAACCAGCACGCCGAGTGGGTGCGCTCGCCCGCCGAGGCCCTCCCCGCCGCCCCCGCCCTCACCCCGGCCGGCAAACCCATCGTGGTGGAGATCCCGATCTCCTCGGCCGAGACCCTGCTGGCCCAGGTGTGGGAGATCCGGGTGGGACGCAACCAGCTCTTGCTGCTCGACACCGACGTGGACGGGAACAGCGACGAGAACCGCCAGCTCTCGGCGCGGCTGTACTTCGGCGATCAGCGCATCCGCATCCGCCAGGAGCTGTTGCTGGGCGTGGGCGGTATCCGCGCGTTGCACGCCGCGGGCATCCACTGGGGCGGCCTGCACTTGAATGAAGGGCACAGCGCGTTCGCCACGCTGGAGTACACGCGGCTGCGCATGGAATCGACGGGGGCGGATTTCGCCAGCGCCGCCCAGGATGTCGCGCAAAGCACGGTCTTCACCACCCACACGCCCGTGGATGCGGGGCACGACCGGTTCCCCCCTGACCTGGCGGAGAGTCACCTCGAGCCGCTGCGCCGGTCTTTGGGGCTGTCGCAGCAGGATTTCCTGGGCCTCGGGCGCATACGTCCCCAGGACGGGCAGGAGGCGCTGTGCATGACGGTGCTGGCCTTCAAGATGTCGCGCTACGCGAACGCGGTGTCGGCGCTGCATGGCCGGGTGACCCGGAAATCATGGCAGGTGCTGTGGCCTCACCACCGGGAGGACGAGGTGCCCGTGGGGCACATCACCAATGGTGTGCATGTCCGCACCTGGCTGGCGTCAGCGATGCAGCGGCTCTATTCGACGCACATCGGTGCGGATTGGCACGCGCGCCTGTCGGACCCGCAATCGTGGGTGCGCATCGAGGATGTGCACGACGGCGAGCTGTGGGAGACCCACCGCGTGCTGAAGGCGGATCTGGTGCACTTCGTGCGGCGCAAGGTGGCCGAACAACGGGAGAGAACGGGCTATCCCGAGGAGGCGGTGAAGGCAGCGCGCACCTTGCTGGATCCCGACGTCCTGACCATTGGTTTCGCGCGGCGCTTCGCCACCTACAAGCGGGCCGATCTGATCCTGCGCGACTTCGAGCGCATCAAGCGGCTGATCAATGATCCCAAGCGGCCGGTGCAGTTCGTGTTCTCCGGCAAGGCCCACCCCGCCGATCGCCCCGGGCAGGAAGTGCTGCGGCACATTCACGACGCCACCCAGTCCCCGGAACTGCGTGACCGGGTGGTGTTCATCGAGAACTACGATATCAACGTGGGCAGACACTTGGTCCAGGGTGTCGACGTGTGGCTGAACAACCCGCGCCGTCCGCAGGAGGCCAGCGGCACCAGCGGACAGAAGGTGTTGCTGAATGGCGGGCTCAACTGCTCGGTGCTCGACGGGTGGTGGGCCGAGGCCTATGACGGTCTGAACGGCTTCGCCATTGGAGACGGCACCACGCACGTGGATGTCGAGGAGCAGGACCGGCGGGACGCCGCCAGCCT
>JBDSME010000606.1:0-3589 GCA_039916065.1 Polyangia bacterium | reverse complement strand
CGCCCGCCACCGCCGAGAAGACTCCCGCCGAGTCGAGGTGGGTGATCAGCCGGTCGACGCGGTAGGGGCGCTCCCCCAGGTCTTCCAGGAAGAGGATCGCGCCGGTGAGGTCCGGCATGAACGGCGTGCCCAGCAAACGCGAAAACACTTCCAGGTTCCCCCCCAGCAACGGTCCCTGGACCCGCCCCGGCACCAAACCGGACAGCTCATGCAACAGCACGCCGGGAGTGGGATCCTCCAGCAGCCGGAAAAGCGCCTGGTGATCCGGGGCGGCCAACGATGGCAGCTGCGTCACCACCGGACCGTGGATGGACAGCACACCGGCCCGTGCCGCCTGGGCCAGCAGCGCGGTCCCATCGGAGAATCCCACCACCGGCAGGGGACGGTCGGTGAACAAACGCGGATCGATGAAGGGCAACATGCGCGTCAGTCCATATCCGCCCCGCGCCATCACCACCGCGCGAGCGTCGGGATCGGCGAAGGCGGCACGCAGCTCGGCCAGGCGGCGTTCGTCGGAGCCGGCCAGAAAACCATCGCGCGCGAACAGGCCGATCTGTTCCGTTGAACCCGCGGTGTCACCGCCGTCATCGAAACGAAGCTGGTAGCGGCCGCCCAGGATCCCAGCGCCCGCGGAGAAACCGTCGCGCGGCACTGGCCCGGAGGGGGCGATGACACGAACGACGTCGCCCGGGCGCAGGCGGGGGGGACGAATCACCGGCGGCGGTTCCGGCGCCCCTTTTTGCCGCCGCCGCCCGAAAAGGCGCCGGGGTCGGGGGCGGGGATCCGTCCGTCCGTGCCGCCGCCTGTGCCAGGTGCGTCGCCGGCTGTCGCGCTGCCGACGGCACCTGACGAATCGCCTTCGTCGTCCGCGGGTTCCGGATTCGCGGCGGTCGCCTCGGCCCGGGCTCGGTCGGCGGAAGCATCAATCACGATGCGCCGGTGGCTGCCGGTCGGCGACGCGCCGGTGGCGGCGTCCACCGCAGCCCGGTCGCCTGTCGCCACCATGGCCTCGGCGGAAACGGCAGGGGAAGCGGAAACGGCAGCGGCAGGCACCGCTGCAGCCGGCGGCGCCACCGGCTGCTCCGGCTCGGGCGGCGCCTGCACGGGCGTGCCGAAAAGAGTGGCAGCGGTCGGATCGGCGAAACGGACCCGCATGCCGGCGTGAACAAGCTCCTGGGACTCGGAGACCAACTCGACCTTGCCGTGGATATCGGTGCCCCCGCGCTCGGCAATCCGCAGTATCACTGGCGTCCCCACCGGCATCGGTTCGGTGATGCCCAAAAACAGGCCGCGCGTATCCAGCTCACGCACGATCGCTGATCGCCCCACCACCACGCCCGCGTATCGAACCTCGATCATCTTGTCCATTTATTATCCACGTTCCGCCTTGTGCCTTCCACCCGGACACTTTATCAGACGCGACGCCGGGAGTTACGATCGCCCATCGGGCTTGAAGTTGTGTGGGCGCGATCTTAAGGTGTTCCCGTCATCCGAATTCTTACGTACTGCCTAACATCGCCGCCGGGCGAATTTCGCGCGGCCAGGAGACATTTTTTTATGATACGCCGGGGACGACCGACGTCGTTTGTGTTGTGGCAAGTTACCTTGTCCACTTTGGCCATCTTGGTGCTCTCATTCGCCCTTCGCGCGACGCCGGCGCTGGCGGACGAAGAGGACGACATCCAGCGACAGGTGGACACGCAGAAGGCTGGTGTTCCCGATCTTGAGCACCTCGACACCCAGCACGCCGCGCGCGCTGACATACAGCGGCTGCGGCAATGGCTGGGCGAGGCCTGGGACCTGCGGAACAAGCACGATCCCGACGGGGCACGCGAGGTGCTGGACCGCTCCCTGTCGCAGGCTGAACTGATTCGCCAGATCATCGCCGCCTCTCAGGCCAAGGCCGAAGTGGCGGCGCGGGAAGCCAAGTTGCAAAAGACCAAGCTGAGCATCGAGCAGACCAAGCAGGCACTGCGGGACACCCAGGCCAAGAAGAAATCACTCGAGCCGGTGCTGGGCTCATGAAGACAACGATCAAGACCAAGAGGATCATGACTCCCCGTTTCGTACGCCTGCTGGCGGTTCCGCCGGCGATCGCCCTGTGGCTGGGCGCCTGCGCCACGCCCCCCAAACCCGCCGCCCTGTCGACCTATGAGGCTCTGCAGCACGACCGCAACCTCGAAGAGACGCGCCGTCGCTTCCCCGACCTGGTGGCCAGCGCCGAACAGTTCGGCCAGAAGGCGGACCAGGAATGGCAATCCAACAACCTGGACGATTCCACCAAAGCGGCGCTGATGGCGGAGATCAAGCTGCGCACAGCTCTGGCGCGCAACGATCAGGCCCGGGCCAAGGCACGTCTGGAGGTGTTGACGACCGAACAGGCCAGGGCGGACGACGATCTGGGCGATGCGAAGAAGGACCTGGAAAGCACCACCGAGCAGGTGAGGCTGATCGAGCAGGCCGACCAGGATAAGAAGAAGCTGACCCAGCAGATCGCCACCGAGCAGGACGAGCGCCAGAGGCTGACCCAGCAGCTCGCCCTTGAGCAGAAGCACGCGGGGGCGCAACTGGCGCTGCGTACCGCCGAGACCGTCGATGCCCCCCGTTACGCCCCCAGCGATTACACGGCCGCCACCGCCATGATGGCGAAAGCGGAGGGCGAGATTAAGCAGGGCGCGGTCGGTCTGGCGCTGACCAGCCTGGAGGTGGCGCGCACCAGGGCGGAGAAGAGCATCGAGATCGCCAAGCCCCTGTACGAGCAGGCGGCGCAAGCCACCCAAAACAAGATGCGCGATGAGACGCTGGCGCGTGATGCGGCCGCGTTGCCGGCGGTGGCGGTGCGGCTGGAGCGTCGCGGGGAGCTGCAGCGGCTGGTGATCGCCATCCCCAACCTCTTCGTGAAGTCGCAAACGACGCTGCCACCAGACAAGGAAAGCAGCCTTGAGCCCATCGCGCGCCTCATAGTGAAGTACCCCAGTTACCCGGTGCAGGTCGTCGGTCACACCGACAACCGCGGCAAGGTGGGGGAGCTGATTGCGCTTTCGCAGTCGCGCGCGCAGGCGGTGTTCTCGGCCCTGGTGGTCAAGGGCGTGGAAGCCCGTCGGCTGATGGTGAGCGGCCAGGGTCCCAATGAGCCCATCGCGGACAACAAGATCGCCGCCGGTCGCGCCAAGAACGCCCGGGTGGAAGTTATTTTCCTCTATCACTGAGGTCGAACGTTAAGGCCGCGTGACTAACGCGCGGCGCCAGCCAGGCGGGGTCCAGGCGGTGTCAATGGCGTCCACCCTGTTTTCGACTTTGCCGGCCGGAAGCGAGGGGGTAAGGTTGACCCCTATTGTCCTTAATTAATAGCAAGACGAGTGGGACTTCGCGGTGGCTAGCGGCGGCGGCGTTGTTGGTGGTAACCCTCGCGGTTTCGGGTTGTAAGTCGTCTTCAACACCGCCGCAGGGCGACAGCGGCGCGGTCGACAGGCCTGGCGGTGGCGACGGTGCCGGCACCTGCACGAACGACGACGGCATGCGAAACAAGCTGAAGGGGCAGGCCTGTACCTGCGACCTCCAGTGCTCCAGCGGTTTTTGCGCCGACGGC
>JBDSME010000605.1:0-6214 GCA_039916065.1 Polyangia bacterium | reverse complement strand
GCGGCGACGCAACCCGTACGAGATATCTTGGCGGCCAACCCAGGGATCGGCGATGCCTCGGGAGCATTCTCGTACATAGGGTTCAAGGGCGGCTCCGAACCGGGCGTGCTGAACGTGACCTGGCTGCTGAGGCGGCGGGTGGACCAGAAGTGGCTCTTCCTGACCATGGGGTTCAACGATCCGACCAGGGAAGTCGATGAGGACACCGCCGTGTACCTGGCCGCCGCGGCGCGCGGGCTGCTGGGGACGCCGCCGGCGACCAACTAATTGCCGAGGAACTCGACTTCCGCCACGTTGCCGTAGCTGCCGGCCGCGGCCGCGTAGTAGCGCAGGTACCGGTAGACCGCGGCGCCGTTCACCGGTATCGCCGCGTAAGTGGCAGCAGGAGTGGTCGAAATGGTGGCTAGATTGGTCCAGTGGGAGAGATCGTTGGAACCCTGGAAGACACCGCCAACCATGCGCCCTTCATAACCCACGCGCGGCGCGTAGCAGATCATCTTCACCCGCCTGTTGTTGGCAGAACCGAGATTGACCCCTGTCCAGGCGCCGGTGCCGCGGGCCGCGTCGTAGTAGGTCCGCGAATTGACATCGAACCCGGCCGAGGCGGTATTGGAGGAACCTCCGCCCCAGGACCCGCCGCCGTCGTTGATATTGGTTCCGGTCAGAACCGCGAGCTTGGCTCCCGTGACGGCATTGTAGGCGTTGCGCGCCAAGATGTGCGCGCCGTCCACCGTGGGGTGGATGCCGTCGCCGGAGAGCTGGGGCTTGTTGACCAGCGGCGCGTAGTTGTCGATCGACGGGGAAGAGGTGTCGCTGATCACCTGGCGGATCGCAGGCTGGAGCAGGTTCGGGATCCGCGCGGGGTCGGGGAAGTCCGTTGGCCAGGGATTGGGAAGATAGTATGGCGGGATCAGACACGGAATTACCATGGGATGCGTCGAGACAGCGCGGTACGCCGCGATCATGCTCTTGTAATCGCCGACGAATTCAGGACCATGCGAATTCCAGTTGGCTGGCTTGGAATCATTGGTACCAAACTGAATGATGACGAAATTGGGATTGGAGCCCAGGCTGCTGCCGTAGTTGCTCGTCGACCAGTAGGAGTAGTTTCCGTTCTTGAGCAACGTGGTGCTGGAGACGCCGAAGTTCTTGACGGTGTACGCGCTGCCCAACATCATGCCGAGCTGCACCGGATACGCTTGGTTGGTGGGCAAGTTGTAACCTGCCGTGATGCTATCGCCGACACACGTCACCACGGTCGCCGCCCGGGCGTAGCCGGACGCCGCGAGGACGGCCGTCGCCGTTAAACACCACTGAAACATACGGCCCTGGGTTCTTCTGAACATGTGGCTCCAAATTCCGAGAAAGGTCGTCGCGCTGCTCCGCCCGGTGCGGTGGGGAGACGCGAGCCCCAAGAATACCATTCGGCGCGTCCGGAGAGCGGCCATCGACTGACGCGGGCGGTCCAGGAGCCACCGTGCCTGGGCTGGCGACCCCAGCTGGCGCGGTAACGCGTTCTGTCGTACGCATGGAGGGATGAAGCTCTATCGTTTTCGTTACAGTCCCTACGCGCGCAAGGTCCAGATGCTGTTGGATCTGGTCCCGCTTCGCTACGACCTGATCGACGTGAACTACGGGGAGCGGAACGAGCTGGCAGAGGTGACCGGTGGCTACATCTACGTGCCGGTGCTGGTCGACGACAACGCAAAGGCTATCGTCGAATCGCGCGCCATCTGCGAGCACATCCTGGCCCTGCCACGCGCCATGCACCTGGTGCCCGCACCCCTGGAAGGGCCGATCTGGGCATATGCCGACTTCGTGGACGGTCCGCTTGAAGACATCCTCTTTCGCGTCGCCTCTCCCGCAGTGCGCGATAAGTGGACGGGCGCCTTTGAACGCGCCCTGTACGTGCTCATCAAGGAGCGAAAATTCGGGGCGGGCTGCGTCGATGCCTGGCAACGCGACAGGGAAGCCCTGCTCGCGAAAGGGCGTCGTCTGCTGGCGGCGACCATCGGGACCCTGGGCCGGCTGCCCTTCCTGTTCGGCGAGACCCCGACGCTGGCCGACGCTGCCCTCTACGGAATTTGCGCGATGCTGGAAGAAGGCGATCCCCAGTTGCTGGCCGCGCTGTCGCCGATCCTGGTGGACTTCGCGCGCCGGCTGGAAACATTCCGCGACACCGTGGCCGCACGATAGGCGGTCAAGAAGAGAGAGAAGTCATTGCCGGCCATCGAGGACATCTGGGCCCTCTACGACGATGTCGAGACACGGCTGACGGCATCCGTCAGCGAACGGATGCTGGACCTGGCGGGGGTGGGGGTTGGGATGCGGGTGCTGGACCTGGCCACCGGGCGCGGCGAGCCGGCGCTGAAGGCCGCGGCCCGCGTGGGGGCGGCTGGTGTTGTATTCGGCATAGACCGGTCCGATGGCATGTTGCGAATGGCGCGCCGAAAGGCCAAACAACAAGGCCTGACGAATCTGGACTTTCGCGCGGCCCAGGCGGAATCCCTCGGCGACATTCCCGCTGCCCATTTTCACGCCGCGACCTGCCGCTGGGGATTGATGTACTTCGACGATCCGGTTGCCGCGCTGGTCGTGGCAAGGCGGGCGTTGCTACCAGGGGCTCCTCTGGTCGCTGCCCTTTGGGCAGAACCCGAGCGCGTGGGGTGTCACAGTCTGCCGCGGCGGATACTGGAGCGGTATCGAACCGTGCCTCCCATTGATGTCGAGGTTCCTGGCATGTTTCGCTTTGCCACACGCGAGCGGATCGTTCGCGATTTTCGGGAGGCGGGATTGGCATTGGATGTTTGGGAAGAGATGGATGTTCCGGTGTTCGAGGCCACCAGCGCGCGCGAGGTCGTTGCCTGGACACGCGCTTTGGGTAATGGAATCGGTCGGATGGTGGACGAGTTGGCGGAACGTGACCAGCGGGAGTGGGAGGACGACCTCGCCAAGGAGCTGGAAGCCACCAGAACTGCGGATGGTGCGATTCAGGTAGGCGGCGTGACCAGGATCGTCCGCGCACGCGGCGAATCTGCCGGATCCTGAACGCGCGCGTCCGCGCTATGCGTCTCACCTGATTTGCGGGTCTTGTGGGGGGATGTCTCGCCGAGACGACGATGACGCCGGGCAGGGCGCGGTTCGCATGCTAAGTTCTTTGGGTGTCACGCAGGGTGGTGTCCTCGGCGCTGGTCTGTCTGCTGGCGCTGCTCTGCGTTCATGGACGGTCGAGTTCGGCATTCGCGTCGCCGGCGTCTGACGGCCAGCTGGCCGGCAATCTGGACGCGCAGTTCCTCTTTCCCAGGACGTTGCCGTCCAATGGTCGCCTGCGCGACGCCGGCGACACGGCAGGCGGTCATCGCGCGTTGTCGTTGCCCGTCGGCGTGCTCCGTCAACCAGGCTCGCTGGTGGCCGGAGCTCCCGACGTGTGTCGCGCGACGCTGCCGTTCGCGTTCCCTCTAGCTCTCCACGCGGTCTCCGTATCCGCCCGCACGTCGCGCGGGCCTCCTTCGCCTGTCGTCTGACGGCAACGCGAGTGGAATTGAGGGCTGGCCTTCTCAAGGCCGTCCTCTGTCTTGTCACGGAGGCATGAAGTGGAAATAGAGCGAAATCACCAAGGCGGTCGCAGGTCCGAACAGGCGGCGCTGACGAACAACGATGACCTGGTCCTCCGCCACGGCGGGCCGTCCATCGCCGACGCGGCGAAACCATCAGGACGGCGTGCCACGTTCATCGTCTGGTTCAGTGTCTGTTTGGCGCTGGTGTTGTTGGTCGCGTTCAATATGCGGTAAGCGCGCTTCTGGCGCGTAAGATCGTCGATAGGTCCCGGGGAGGCGAGGCGCCGTTCGCCATGAATTTGGTTTTGGTCCTCGCCTCCCTCGGGACAAATATGAGAGAGGCCGGATGCTGGGAGTGACCGCAGGGGACAGTCCGTGATGCTGGAACTGGCCGTTACGTCAGCGGACGTATTGGCGCCATCACCCCTCTCCGGCCTGCCCGCCCATGTGGCGTTCAACGTCCTCAGTTCGCTGGCGCTCATCCTTTGTGTGGCTGCGGCCACCACGGTGATCTTCCAGCGCATCCATCAGCCGGTGGTGCTCGGGTACCTGCTGGCTGGCTTGATCGTCGGGCCCCACATGGCGGTGCCCCTGTTCGCGGACGTGGAGATCGCTCATCTGTTCTCCGATCTCGGGGTGATTCTCTTGATGTTTGCCCTGGGACTGGAATTCACCCTGGGGAAGCTGGCCCGCGTGGGACCAACTGCCGGGATCGTGGCCTTGATCGAATGTAGCCTGATGGTCGGACTTGGCTACGCCGTGACCGGCTTGTTCGGATGGACCGCCTACGAACGGCTGTTCGCCGGTGCCGCGGTGGCGGTCTCCAGCACCACCATCATCGTGAAGGCGTTCGCGGAACGGGGCATCACCGGCCGCCTCAGCGAGATCGTGTTTGGAATCTTGATCGTGGAGGATGTGATCGCCATCGTGTTGCTGTCGGTGTTGACGGCCGTGGCGTCGGGCGCGGGACTGTCCGCAACGGCGTTGGCCCTAACCGTGGGGCGGCTGATCCTCTTCTTGGCGGGGATGCTGGTGGTGGGGATGTTCCTGGTGCCTCGCCTGGTTCGGGCGGTCCTGCGTCTCAACCGCCAGGAGACCACCGTGGTCACGTGTGTCGGGCTCTGCTTCGCGTCGGCGCTGCTGGCCCACTTCTTTGGTTATTCGGTGGCGCTGGGCGCCTTTCTGGGCGGCGTCCTGGTGGCGGAGTCGGGCGAAGCAAAAACCATCGAGCGCCTGATCGAACCCGTGAAGGATATTTTTGCGGCGGTGTTCTTCGTGTCAGTTGGCATGTTGATCGATCCGCGGCTGGTGGCGACACACTGGCTGGCCATCGCACTGCTCTCGTTGCTGGTCCTTGCGGGCAAGGTGATTGGAGTGACGCTCGGTTCGTTCATCGCCGGCAATGGCATTCGCACGTCGGTGCAATCGGGCATGAGCTTGGCCCAGATCGGCGAGTTCTCCTTCATCATCGTGGGGGTGGGTTTGTCCCTGGGAGTGGTCCGCCCTTTTCTGTATCCCGTCGCTGTCGCAATCTCCGCTTTCACCACCCTGCTCACCCCGTGGTTGGTCCGGGCCGCTGGCCCGCTGGCGAGCTATCTCGATCGACGCCTCCCGCACGCCCTGCAGACGTATGCCGCCGTCTATGGAAGCTGGGTGGCGCAGTTGCGTACCAGCCGCCCCCAGCGTCTCACCGCCTGGACGCGAATCCGCCGCCTGATGGTCCTGCTGGTGATGGACGTCGCGCTGATCGCCACCATCCTCGTGGTCGCCTCTCTCAATTTCGACCGTCTGGTGCGGATGGCCGCTGCGTTGTCGGCGGCGCATCCGCGCTTGCCACCAGCGTTGGTGGTGATGGCCGCCATGGTGCTGGGTCTCCCCTTCGTGGTGGGTGCGATTCGCTTGGCGCGGGCGCTGGGCGTCGCCCTGGCGGCCGAAGCGCTGCCGCCCGGTGACTGGGGGCCGACCACGTCAAAAACGCTCGCGCGCGGCCGTGGTGATAGCCGCCTGGATCTCGCCGGCGCGCCCCGGCGCGCCCTGCTGGTAACCATTCAGATCGCCATCCTGTTGGTGGCAGGATTACCGTTGGTGGCCGTGGCGCAGCCCTTGTGGCCACGTCTGCCCTGGGCAGCCTTTTTGCTGGTGGGTTTGGTGGCGCTGGCTGTGCCGTTCTGGCGCGGCGCCGCCAACCTGCACGGCCACGTGCGCGCCGGTGCGCAGGTGATCCTGGAAGCGCTGTCCAGCCAGAGCCGTGGTGGTTCGGGTAGCGACGCGCCCCAGTTGCTCGCCGCCGACCTCAATCAGCTGGTACCCGGAATCGGCGCCACCACAGCGATGACCCTGGTGCGCGAACACTTTGGCGTGGGGCTCAGCCTCAGACAGACCGACCTGCGTGGTCACACGGGCGCGTCGGTGATCGCCATTCAACGAGAAGGGCAGGCGGTCTTTCCCGCCGGCGGCGACGTCCTGCGGGCTGGAGACACCCTGTTGCTCACCGGGACCAGCGAAGCCGTGGACGCCGCCCGCCAGTTACTGGCGTCGGGCCCCCTCGAAGCACAAAGCACGTGACAGGTGAGGGTCGACCCCCGTCCGTGCGGAGGCAGGGCAGGGCGGCGAGCGGTGCTGCCCCTTTCTGGCCAGTAGCGGCTGGCAATCAGGAC
>JBDSME010000604.1:0-4169 GCA_039916065.1 Polyangia bacterium | reverse complement strand
GCGGTAATCGAGGTGATGTTGATGACGCGGCCCGCGTCCTTCGCCTTCAGCAGGGCGCGCAAGGCGCTGCGCGTGCAGTTGAAGGTGCCGGTGAGGTTGACGTCCAGGGATCGTTGCCAGTCGGCATCCTTGGCGCCCAGCGTGAGACCATTGACCGCCACGCCGGCATTGTTCACCAGGATGTGCAGACCGCCCTCGCTGGCGACCACTTCCCTGATCGCCGCATCCACCGCCGCCGCGTCGGCCACGTCGAACCTCTTGATCGACGCCACGCCGCCAACGGCCGCCACCGCGGCCGCGGTCTCGTTTGCGGCCGCCTCGTTGGCCGTGTAGTTCACCACCACCCGCGCCCCCTCCGCCCCCAGCGCGACGGCGATGGCGCGCCCTATTCCCCGCGAACCCCCGGTGACCAGCGCCACTCGACCTTCCAGACTACGCATTGCTCGTCTCCTGCTTTGCCCGCTCGGCCGGCTCGGCCTGTTCGCGTTGCATGCTCTGGTCGGCCTCCCGTAGGGTCTTGATCGACTGCGGGTCCGCGGCGCCGCGCACGCTGATGCTCTTGGTGATGCGCTTCACCAGGCCGGCCAGGACGCTGCCGTGCCCGACCTCGATCGCTTCGCTGATTTCCAGGGCGACCAGTTTTAATATTGTTTCCTCCCAACGAACCGCCGCGGTCACCTGCCGGGTCAGCAGATCGCACACCCGCGCGGCGTCCTGATTGGGACTGGCTTCGACGTTGGTCACCACCGGGACCCCCGGGTTCCGCACCCGGACCTTGGCCAGTTCGAGCGCCAGCCGTTCCGCCGCCGGCTGCATCAACGCCGAGTGGAAGGGCGCGCTCACCGCCAGTGGCAGCGCCGCCTTGGCCCCCCGCCTCTTGGCGGCGGCGCAGGCGCGTTCCACGGCCGCCTTGTGACCCGCAATCACGATCTGCCCCCCGCCGTTCAGGTTCGCAGCCGCCACGATCTCTATTGGCCCGGCCGGCGACGCGTCCGTGGCCTCCTGACAGGCAGCGTTCACCTCGTCCGCGCCCAGCCCCAGGATGGCCGCCATCCCCCCGGTCCCCGCGGGCACCGCGTCCTGCATGAACTGCCCGCGCAGCCGCACCAGACGGGCCGCGTCCGCCAAGCTCAGGGCACCGGCACAGACCAGCGCCGAATATTCGCCCAGAGAATGCCCCGCCACCACAGACGGCCGCAGCGTGGTCTCCTGCTCCAGCACCCGCAAGGCCGCGATGCTGGTGGTCAAGATGGCCGGCTGGGCATTGGCGGTCATGGTCAGCTCCGCCTCGGGCCCCTCGAAGCAAAGCCGCGACAAGGAAAATCCGAGCGCCGCATCCACCTCGTCGAACACCTCCCGCGCCGCCGGGAACGCCTGCACCAGCGCCTGGCCCATCCCCACCTTCTGCGAACCCTGGCCAGGAAACAGGAAGGCAAGGCGCTGCCGCGCCGACGGCTCGCTCACCAGCGCACCAGCGCGGAGGCCCAGGCCAGGCCGCCGCCCAACGCCGTCATCAGCAGAAGATCGCCGGTCTTGATCTTCTTCAACTCCAACGCCTCGTTCAGGGCCGTGGGAACCGACGCCGACGACGTGTTGCCATAGCGCTCCACGTTCAAATAGAAGCGTTCCAGCGGAATCCCCACGCGCTCGGAGACACCCTCGATGATGCGCAGGTTCGCCTGATGGGCGATCACCCACTGCACGTCGTCAGCGCTGACTCCGTTGGCCTCCAGCGCCAGTTTGGACGCCTGGGCCATGTTGCGGACCGCGTGCTTGTAGACTTCGCGCCCGTTCATCTTCACCAGATGTCGCTTGGCGGCGATGGCCTCGGCGGTGATGGGCTCGCGCGAGCCGCCCGCCTGTTGCAACAACACCTCGGCGTAGTTTCCATCGGAAAACAGGTGCGTCGACAGGATCCCGCGCTTCGGCTCCGTCTCGGGCCCCAGCAACACCGCGCCGGCGCCGTCGCCAAACAACACGCAGGTCGAGCGGTCTTGCCAGTCGATGATGCGCGACAACACCTCGACCCCGATCACCAGCACCCGCCGGTACTGACCGCAGCGAATGAAGTTGTCGCCCAGCGCCAGCCCGTAGATGAACCCGGCGCACGCCGCCGACAGATCGAAGGCGCATCCCCCCGCCCGCGCCCCCAGCTTCTTCTGCACAAACACCGCCGTCGAAGGAAACGGACAGTCGCCGCTGATCGTGCCGACAATGATGCAGTCCACCTCCCCCGGAGGCACTCCCGCCTCCTCGCAAGCGCGACGGCCCGCCTCCGTGGCCAGATCGCTGGCCGCCAGTCCGTCCTCCAGAATGTGTCGCTCGCGGATGCCGGTCCGCTCCACGATCCATTCGTCGGACGTATCCACCATCCGGGACAGATCCTGGTTGGTGAGCACCTTGGGCGGAACGCCGCGGCCGGTGCCCAGAATACGACTGGCGAGCGGATTCATGACGAAGCCTCGATCTTGTGGGCGGACGGCAGCGCCGCCAGGGATTCCCAGAGAAAAGCGTGCCGTGCCACCGCCCGGGTGGTCTCCTCCCCCAGGCGGCTTTGCGCGAACTTTGCCGCCACCCGCACCGCGTTCTTGATGGCCCGGGCGTTGGACCGCCCATGGCAAATCAGGGCCACACCGTCCACACCCAGCAGTGGCGCGCCTCCGTACTCCGCGTAGTCGGTGCGGCGCTTCAGCCGGCGCAGCGGCTTCATCATCAAGGCGGCGCCCAGGCGCGCCAGCGGTCCGGCGCGCCCCACTTCCTCGCGCACCATGGCCATGATGACCTCCGCCGCCCCTTCCACACTCTTCAACACCACGTTGCCGGTAAATCCGTCAGTCACAACCACGTCAACGGCGCCGCGAAAGACGTCGCGGCCTTCCACGCAGCCCACATATTCAAAGTCCGTGACACCGCCGCCGGCAGCAGCCCCCGGACGCGACGAAGCCCCCCGCGCCAGCAACTGGTGCGTCTCACGCGTCAGCGCGGTCCCCTTGCTGTCCTCTGAACCGTTGGACAGCAGCCCCACCCGCGGCCGCGTCTTGCCGTGCAGCATCCGCGCGTACACCGAGCCCAACACCGCCCACTGGGCCAGCGTGGTGGCCCTGGGATCAACGTTGGCGCCCATGTCCAGCAAGGCACACTCGCCCGTCTTGGTGGGGAAGCTGGTGACGATGGCCGGCCGTTCCACGCCGGGCAGGCGCCCCAGGACGAACAGACCGCACGCCATCATCGCGCCAGAATTCCCGGCTGACACAGCGGCATCGACCTCGCCGGCCTTCACCAGATCGAAGCAGATGCGCATGGACGACTTCTTCTTCTGCTTTACCGCCATGGAGGGGGCGTCATCCATGGTGATGACCTCCGCCGCGTGTCGCACTTCGATGTTCGGCTCGTTGGCCGCGCCGAGCGCCTGCAACTCCTGACGCAACCGTGGCTCGTCACCGACCAGAACGACGAAGATCTGGTCGGATCGCACCGCGGAGAGCACCCCTTCCACCTCGACACGAGGCGCACCGTCCGCGCCCATAGCGTCGACGGCAATGCGGGGCAACTAGGGCTGCTCCTCTTCCGGCTTCTCGATCACCAGCCGATCACGGTAGTAGCCACAGCCCGGACAAATGCGGTGCGACAGCTTGGGCTCGCTGCAACGCGGGCAGGGAATGCTGTGCGGCACATCGCGCTTCATCACTTGCGCCCGGCGAATGGCGGAGCGGGACTTGGACTGTCTTCTCTTGGGAACGGCCATGGGGTGATCCTCGTGCTGTTTGGGTCAGTTGCTGCGGCAGTAAATAGCCAGAGACTCAGGTCTTCAATTTTTGCAGCGCCGCCGCCAGAGGCGTACGGCTGGCCGCCTGGTGCGATTCGCAATCGCACGGGGTCAAGTTGCGATTTCCGCCACAGACCGAGCAAAGACCAAGGCAATCCTCTCGGCAGAGCGCCTTGAGCGGGAACGTCAGAAAAATCTGATCACGAATCTCTGGCGCCAGATTGACTTCATCGCCGTCGTACAGGGCGACGTCCAGATCTTCTTCTTCGTCGTCGGCGTCGTCGTCGGTCGCGTCTTTTCCCTCGTCGCGCGGCCGAAAAGTGACGTTCAGGGGGATGTCGAGAGGCACCTTGGCCTTCTCCAGACAGCGCGAGCAGGTGGTCTCCAGCACCCCGCGAAGGGT
>JBDSME010000603.1:0-11898 GCA_039916065.1 Polyangia bacterium | reverse complement strand
CGGCTACGCCTGGCTGGGGCTGGCGCGGCGGCGGCGGAGCTTTTCGACCAAGGTGGTGCGGTTGAGGCCCAGCAGCTCGGCGGCGCGGTTCTTGTTGCCGCCGGTGCGCACCAGGGCTTCGCCGATCATCTTTTCTTCGACCTGCTCGAGGATGGTCTTCAGGTCGGCGCCGCTCTCCGGCAGTTCGGGAATGGGGGCGCCGGACGTGGGGGTGGGGCGCGGGGTGCGTACGGTGGCGGGTAGGTCGGAGGGCATCAGCACGCCGGCTCCCTTCACGATCACCATGCGTTCGACCAGGTTCTCCAGCTCGCGAATGTTTCCGGGCCAGGAGTAAGCCTTCATCAGGCCCATGGTCTGGGGATCGATGGCGGTGACCTGGCGGCGGTGCCTTTCGTTGGCGCGGATGAGAAAGTACTCCGCCAGCCTCACGATATCCGTGGTGCGCGCACGCAGGGCGGGCATCTCGATGGGGATCACGTTGAGGCGCCAATAGAGGTCAGCCCTGAAACGCCCTGCGGCGACCTCGGTCTCCAGGTCGCGGTTGGTGGCGGCGAGGATCCGGACATCAATCTTGTGCGGGGTTTCTTCGCCGACCGGATAAAGCTCGCCGTCCTGAATCAGCCTCAGCAGTTTTGCCTGAACCGCCAGCTCCATTTCCCCGATTTCGTCCAGGAAAATGGTGCCGCCGTCCGCCTGACCGAACTTACCCAATCGGGACGCGGTGGCACCGGTGAAGGCGCCGCGGGAGTGGCCGAACAGTTCTGATTCCACCAGGTTCTGGGGAATAGCGGCGCTGTTGACCGCCACGAATGGCTTGGAGGCGCGCGCGGAACCGGCGTGCAGCGAACGGGCCGCCAGCTCCTTGCCGGTCCCCGATTCGCCGGTGATCATCACGGTGCAACGGGTGTCCGCCACCTGCGACAGCAGGGCCAGCACCGGCAGCATCGCCGGGTCCGCGCCCAGCAACCAGGGGGCGTTGCGATCCCGCCAGTCCAGAGGATCAGGGGACTCCTGAGCGGTGTGATGCGGCCGCAAGACCGCGGCGACCGCTTCCTCCAGCGCCCGGGTGTCGAACGGTTTGATCAAGAAGTCGCGGGCGCCGGCGTGCATCGCCTTCACGGCATCCGGAATCTCCGCGCTGCCACTCATGGCGATCACGGGGGTTTGCGGGGCGTACTGCCGGGCGGTGGAGATGATCTCGAACCCATCGACTCCCGGCATGCGGATGTCCGTCAGAATGAGATCGAAACGATCATCGCGAATGTGCGATGCGCCCCCTGGACCATCAGCGGCCACGACCTCGTGTCCCCCACTACGGAGGATCCGGCCGAGGCTTCGGCACAAGGAGTCTTCATCGTCGCAAAGTAATATTTTCCCCATGTGGCCTCGCGGCGAACTCAGTAAGCCAGGCAACAAGATCATAACCCAGGTCGGGATCCAATTACGATGCTATCCCGCCGATTTGGCGGACTTATGCGTACATTATCCACAGGCGCGACAGTCCGGTGGAGGGCGTCAGTTCCCACGGCTCGCGCCCACGGTGCAGGACCGTCATCTGACTACGTTGTGGAGCAGGCCAAGCCGGGTCACCAGTCTGACGGTCCGCTGTCACTCGCAGCGGTCACGCGGCTGCGAACGCCGCAATTGTGTCCTTGATTGCAGGGGGCGCACCGCTTAAACCGTGCCTATGGTCGATCCGGTTCGGACGTTGGTCGGGGCCCTTGAACGTGAATTGGCGGCAGTGCCCGGCGCTACCCTCTTCCCCGGGGCCGGGGCCGATGCCGCCGCCCGGTTTCGTTCGATTTTCGGCAGCGAGCCCCCTCCGGGGATGGCGGCTTTCCTGGCGGCACATGACGGGGGTCGTCTGGCCACGGGGTCCGACCTCCTGACGCTGAGTGACGCTGCCACCCGCTTCCAGAGCATGGCGGCTTCGGGACAACGCGGCCTGTGGCCCTTCCTCGAGCATCGGGGCCGGCTGTTCGCCCTCGACGCCGAGGAGACCAGCACCGACGGGGAATGGCCCGTGGTCGAGGTGACGGATCGCGGCGTGGACCGGGTGGGCACATCGCTGCTCAGGTTCTTGCACGTGCTGGCGGTCGAGCTGGCCACCGCCGCGGTGACCGGGGTCGGCACGGGCACCGACGCTGACGCCGGATTGCCTCGGTCTCGCTCACTGGCGGAGGAGTGCTGCCGCCGCGATCCGGGTCTGGCTGACCACTGGTTGGAACTGGCGCAGATGCAGGAGGAGGCGGGCGACGAATCGGCCGTGGACGCCACCCTGGCGGCTGCCGTTCGCGCCGCGACCCCGCCCACCCCGGCCTTGCTCTTCGCCGTCGGGATGCGGGCGGCCCTGCATCAGGACTGGGCGGCGTCCGCCCGCGCCTTCGAGGACGCCATCGCCCTGGAGCCGTTGACGATGCGGGACGACGACGCGCGACTGGACGCGGCGGCGGCCGCCTTCGTGCTTGCGTCCGAACGCGGCGATGCCGCTGCGGTTGCCCTGGCGCGCCGGGTTCTGGCCGATGGCGCGGCAGCGACCGCTGCCTTCTGGCGCGTGGAGGCTCTGCACGCCCTCGGGGCGGAGCCGGCCGAGGCGACGCTGCCGGAAGTGCGGCTGCGCGTGGACCTCGGGCTGCGGATCGTGGCTGCGCTGGCCCCCGGCGATCCGGACCTGGCGCGCGTCAAGGAACCGCGAAGCCCGGCGGTGGTCTCCGGACTGCGGGCCCTGCGCCGCGCGCGCGAGGCCCTGGAGTTGGGCCGACCCGAGGAAGCGGTGCGGGCCGGCCGCTCGGCGGTGGAGCAGCTTCCCGAGCTCGGCGCTGCCTGGGCCTTGCTGGCGGAGGCACAGAACGCCACCCACGATCGCGGCGCCCTGGAGTCGGGACGCCGGGCCGCTCAGCAGAATCCGCTGCTGCTGGAAGCCTGGCGCGAGCTTGGCGACGCGGAGCTTGAAGCGGGCGACTTCAGCGCTGCGGAGCGGGCCTTTCGCAAGGTGGTGGAGATCGATCCCACGTATGGGCTGGGATTTGCCAAGCTGTCGCAGGTGCTGCTGGAACAGGAGCGGACCCTGGAGGCGCTGGAGGCCATCAGCGCCGCCGCCGAGCACGGAGGCGATCCCTTCTTCGTGGCGGCCATCCGCGGTGATGTCTACGCCGAGATGGAACGGCACTCCGAGGCCGCCGAAGCTTACGACGACGCCCTGAAGATCGACCCGGAAGACCACTGGGCCCTGCACCAGGCGGCCGTCGAGCACGGCCACGCCGGTCACGTGTCCCGCGCCAACGAGCTCTTCGAGGCCGCGCTGAAGCACGACCGCGACGGCTGCCACCAGACCCTGATCGACTTTGGCGACCACCTGCGGCGCTCCGGGCGAATCGGCGATGCGGTGCGCCTGTACCGCAAGGCGGTGGCGGCGGTGCCTGGCGATCCCGAATGGAAGCAGACCCTGAAAGAGGCGGAGCGCGAGCTGCTGGCGGCGCCGAACTGAGGGGCCGGCGCGGGGGTGTGCGCGAAGGTGTGCGCCGAGGTGTGGGGAGAAAGGGCGGAAACCCTTGCGACGGCGGGCCTGATCGGACAATGTTCACCACCTTCTTGGCGGTCCTAAGACACGAATGAACTACCTGGATCAGCTCGAACAGCAAAGCGTCTACATCCTGCGGGAAGCCTTTCGGCACTTCGAACGGCTGTGCATGCTCTGGTCGATCGGCAAGGACTCGACGGTCCTGCTGTGGCTGGCGCGCAAGGCCTTCTTCGGGCATGTGCCCTTTCCGCTGGTCCACATCGACACCAGCTACAAGCTGCCCGAGATGATCGCCTACCGCGATCGCCTGGCGATGGAATACCGTCTGACGATGGTGGTGGGTCAGGATGAGGAGGCCATCCGGGCCGGCCGCACCTTCCCCGCCACGCAACACCTCCCCGACGGTCACCCCGACAAGCTGTCGCGCGTCGATTGCTGCGGCATCCTGAAACGTGACACCCTGAAGGCGACGCTGCAGGGCACCCGCCCGCGGAAGCGGCTGAACCTGGATACCGGCAAGTACGAGCCGGATGCCGACCTGCTGCCGTACCATGGCGTCATCGTGGGCGCGCGCGCCGATGAGGAGGGCAGCCGATCGAAGGAGCGCTATTTTTCGCCGCGCGACAAGAACAACGCCTGGGACGTGGGCGATCAGCCGCCCGAGTTCTGGAACCAGTTCAAGACCGACTTCGCGCCCGGCACCCATGTCCGCATCCACCCCTTGCTGGACTGGACCGAGGTGAACATCTGGGAGTACATCAAGCGCGAAAACATCCCCACCGTTTCGCTGTACTACGACCAGGGGACGGGCACGCGCTATCGGAGCCTCGGCTGCGGTCCCTGCCAGGCACCCATCCAGAGCACGGCGCGGAACGTGGATGAGATTCTGGTTGAACTGCGGAGCGGCAAGTTGAAGGACGTCGCCGAGCGTTCCGGCCGGCTGCAAGACGGCAAGCACGGGCTGGAGGAACTGCGCCGAGAAGGGTACATGTGAGCACCACGGCGACTACCGCGGGCGCGGACAACCAAGTGGCGGCTGTCGGCGGCGGCGCCGATGCGGCTGCGACTGGCGGATCGACGGCGCCGGGCCGCACCCAGATGCAGATCGTGGTGGTGGGCCACGTCGACCACGGCAAGTCCACGGTGGTGGGTCGGCTGCTGGCGGACACCAACTCGCTGCCGCAGGGCAAGCTGGAGGCGGTGCGCCGGGAATGCGAGCGCACGGGCAAGCCGTTCGAGTACGCCTTCCTGCTGGACGCGCTGTCCGACGAGCAGGACCAGGGCATCACCATCGACACCGCTCGGTGCTTCTTCAAGACGGCCAGCCGCGACTACATCATCATCGATGCGCCCGGTCACATCGAGTTCCTGAAGAACATGATCTCGGGGGCGGCGCGCGCCGAGGCGGCGGCCCTGATCATCGACGCCAAGGAAGGGGTGCGCGAGAACAGCCGCCGCCACGGCTACATCCTGTCGATGCTCGGCATCAGGCAGGTGGTGGTGTGCGTGAACAAGATGGACCTGGTCGGCCACGACGAGGGGCACTTCAACCGCATCGAGACCGAGTACCGGGCCTTCTTGCAGGGAATCGGCGCCGTCAGCCCCAAGCAGTTCATCCCGGTCAGCGCCATCAGCGGCGACAACCTGTCCATCCGCAGCGCCAAGATGGACTGGTATCAGGGGCCGACCCTGCTGGAGACGCTGGACGGCTTCGCCAAGGCGCCGGGGAAGTCCGAGGCGTCATTCCGCATGCCCGTGCAGGCGGTTTACAAGTTCACCAACGCCGGTGACGACCGCCGCATCATCGCCGGCCGCATCGAGGCGGGGCGGGTGAAGGTTGGTGACAAGGTGATCTTTTCGCCGTCGAACAAGAGCACCACGGTGAAGAGCATCGAGGGATTCAACATCGCTCCGCGCACCGAGATCGATGCTGGTTGGTCGACCGGCTTCACGCTGTCGGAGGAGATCTACGTGACGCGCGGCGAGCTGATGAGCCACGCCGGGCGGGCACCCCAGGTCAGCACCCGCCTGCGCGCCAATGTCATCTGGCTGGGGCGTCGCCCCTTCGTGCAGGGGCGCGATTACAAGCTGAAGCTGCACACGGTGGCGACGTCGGTGCGCATCCACAAGCTGCTGAAGGTGATCGACGCCTCGGAGATCGACGGGCAGCTGGGCAAGGATCACGTGGGGCGACACGACGTCGCCGACGTGGTGCTGGAGACGCGCAATCCGGTGGCGTTCGATCTGATCGGCGACTCGGAGGCCACGGGGCGTTTCGTGATTGTCGACGGCTACGACGTCGCGGGCGGGGGCATCATCACCGCCGCCGAGTCGGACGAGCAGGACGATCTGCGGGCGGAGGCGCGGCGCCGCGACTTCAACTGGGTGAAGGGCGCCGTCAGTGCGGCCGAGCGCGCCGAGCAGCAAGGGCACCGCGCGGCGCTGGTCATGTTCGTGGGCAAGTCGGGTACCGGCAAGCACCGTTACGCGCGCGCGCTGGAGAAGGCGCTGTTCGACCAGCAGCGAAGCGTCTACATGTTGGACGGCAGCAACGTCTTGCTGGGCGTGGACCAGGATCTGGTCTGGGTGGACGCCAACCAGGCCGAGCTGGTGCGCCGCTTCGGCGAGGTGGCCCACCTGCTGCTGGACGCCGGGTTGCTCGTGGTGTCCACCACCAATGCCATCGGCCTGGGTGACTTCGGCGCGGTGCAGGCGTTGATTCCCCACGCCCCCAGCCTGGTCATCGAAGTGGATCCGGGCGGCGCCAGCACCCAGTCGTGCGACCTGCGCATCCGGGGGACAGAGTCCGAGGCCGACGTCATCGCGCAGATCGTGGACTTGCTCACCAAGCGGCAGATTCTGGCCGCCGCCGCTCCGCAGAACGCCCGGTAGGGATCGAACGGGGTCGCTCGTTCAGAGGCAGTTGATTCGCTGCGCGGCCACGGCCACGTCGTCGTACCAGGTCTTTCTGACCGTGCCGTGAAGGGCGTTGTAGCCGAACTTGAACACGGCGAAGGTCATGGCCATCTTCGGGTAGTCGGAGACATTTATCTGCTCGGTACCGTTGATGTACAGCTTTTGCACCTTGGCTTGACCGTCGAACGAGAGCTCGATGCAGTGCCACATGTCCTTGGGCAAGGTGAAGGGCTTGGTTCCGCCGGCGGACAAACGTCCAAATCCGCTCGGCCACTGTACGGCATCGTGCGAGTTGAAAGCGATCCCCACGTCCTCCGCGAACTCAACGTTGTTGGTGTCGTTGGGATCGGAGCTACCCGCGGCCATCGCATAGACGTTGTGATCGCCTGCGCCCAGATCGACGTCGCTGCGGAGGTAAAAGCGGACCCAGAACGCCGAGCCTGGCGCCGAAACGGCGAGCATCTTGTAGGCGCCACTGGCTTCGCTGTTCGTGCGAACGCGGAGCGACGAATTGCCCGCATGCTTCACGGTCGCATCAACCTCGAAGTCGTGCGTCCACGGCGTCGCGGGATCCCCGTTTAACTTATAGACCGCCCCTGACGGCAGGGTGGCTTCTTCAAACCCCGAGCAAAAGGTGGCGTTGGCGGGACAGGCTCCTGTCGAGCCGCCGTTGCTGCCGCCGGTACCGGTCCCGAGCCCTCCGGTTCCGCTAGCACTTCCGCCCGTGGCGGTCGCGCCGCCGGCTCCGGTGCCGCTGCCACCGGAGGCTGCGCCGGCGTTGCCACCGGAGGCTGCGCCGCCGCTGCCACCCGCCGCTCCACCCGAGGCAGTGCCACCGGTGGCGGTCGGTGCTCCACCGGACCCCACTTTGCCCCCACTACCCGGGGAGCTACCACCACCGCCACCACAAGCCACGAATGCCGTCATGGCCACAATCAGGACGGTGCCGACGAGCGCGCGATGGATGGCCGAGCTCTGGAGTGAAGAAACGCCCGTTGTTTTCATGAACGTGCGCATTCTACAAAAAAGAACAGGTCCGCAAGTCATCCACTCGCCAGGATGCCCCGGAATCAACGCCCGGGGGGGCCCGCGGCGAGGCATAATGGCCGACAAAGCATCACCGGCATGAATCCGACGAAACAGTGACATGGGGCAGCTTGGACTATTTGGAGATCCGCCGGCGGCAACCGCGGCGGTGGTGGCCGCGGTAAAGGAACCCGCTTCCGTCGCGGTTCCGGTCCCGGTACCGATTCCGGTGCCGGTTGGGTCAGTCGACCGCTTGCCGTCCGGTGGGCCGACGTCATCGCCGGCCCCCGCCGGGGCAGCACCTCCCCCGGCCGGCCCGTCGCAGCCGCGGCGGCGGGACCTCCCCGCGCGCGACGTGGAGAGCGGCCCCTTCTCGATGGTTGCGCTCGCCGCTGAGTTGAACCCACCGCAGGTCGAGGCGGTGGTGGCTCCGGGCGGGCCGCTGGTGGTGGTGGCGGGCGCCGGGTCGGGCAAGACGCGCGTGATCACCTATCGCATCGCGCGTCTGGTGGCCGCTGGCTCGGATCCGCGGCGCATTCTCTCGGTGACCTTCACCAACAAGGCGGCAGGGGAGATGCGCGAACGGGTGTCCCACCTGTTGTGGCAGCGCCTGGGGGTGAGTGCGGGCGGCTTGTGGCTGGGCACCTTCCACGCGGTGTCGGCGCGGCTGCTGCGGCAATGGGGCGCGCACATCGGTCTGCGCAAGGACTTCGTCATCTATGACGATGACGATCAGAAGCGGCTGCTGGCGCGGGTGCTGGTAGACTTGGCGGTCCCCGAACGGATGTTCCCGGTGCGGCAGGTGCTCTCGGCCATCGATCGGGCGCAGAATCAGGGCATCACCGCCGCCACCTTCCGCGCGGACAGTTACATCGATGACGTGGTGGGGAAGGCCTTCACGCTGTACCACCAGCGGCTGCGCGCGGCCAACGCCACCGACTTCGGCGGGCTGCTGATCGAGGCGGTGAAACTTCTGGAAGAGCCCACGCCGGCGCGCGAGGAGATTCGCGCTCGCTTCGACCACGTGCTGGTGGACGAATTCCAGGACACCAACAGTGTGCAGTACCGCCTGGTGCGGCTGCTCTGTAGTGGGACCGGCAGCATCACCGTGGTCGGCGACGAAGACCAGTCCATCTACCGCTGGCGCGGGGCCGACATCCGCAACATCCTGGACTTCGAACGCGATCACCCGGGCACGCGGGTGGTGAAACTGGAGCAGAACTACCGCTCCACCGGGCACATCCTGCGCGCCGCCAACGCCATCATCGCCCGCAACACCGAGCGACGGCCCAAGAACCTGTTCACCACCGCGGGCGATGGCATGCCCATCGTGCTGTTCGAAGGAGAGACCGAGCGCGACGAGGCGGACTTCGTGGCGGGGCGGATCGCCGCCGGGTTGGAGGAGGCGATGAGCCCGCGGGACTTCGCGGTGTTCTATCGCACCAACGCCCAGTCGCGCGCGCTGGAAGACGCCCTGCGGGCACGCGATCTGCCTTACGTGGTGGTGGGGGGGACGCGGTTCTTCGACCGCGCGGAGATCAAGAATCTGGTCGCCTACTTGCGCGTGCTGGCGAACCCGGATGACGCCATGGGATTGCAAAGGATCATCAACATCCCGGCGCGTGGCATCGGCGACGCCACGGTCGAGAAGGTGGCCGCCTCGGCGTACCAGCGAAAGCTGCCCTTCTGGACGGCGCTGGAGGAGGCGGCGGAGATCCCTGAATTCCTGGGCGCCGGGCCCCGCAAGCGCGTGGCCGCGTTCGTGGAGATGATGCGGGGACTGCGCGCGGAGTCGGTGGGGATGGGTCCGGCGGAGCTGGCGGAGCGGGTGCTGGAGGTGAGCGGGTACCGTGACGCCTTGGCCGCCGAATCGTCCATAGAATCAGAGGGGCGCATCGAGAACTTGCTCGAGTTGATCTCGCAGATGCGCGAATACGAGAAGGAGGCGGAAGAGCCGTCCCTGGTGAACTTCCTGGAACGGGTGGCCCTGGTGTCGGACATCGACGGGTACGACGCCGAAAAGGGGGCGGTCTCGTTGATGACGGTCCACACCGCCAAGGGGCTGGAGTTCCAGTCGGTGTTCATCACCGGAATGGAGGAACGAATCTTTCCGCACGCGCGCAGCGTGGACGATGATTCGGCCGTCGAGGAGGAGCGGCGCCTCTGCTATGTGGCGGTGACGCGCGCCCGCAAAGAGCTGGCGTTGACGCGGGTGCGCCGCCGCCGGCTCTCGGGACAGGAGCTGCCGGGTATCCCCAGCCGCTTCCTGGCCGAGCTGCCCGCCGAGTCGATCGAGGCCATCGTGATGGACCGTCCGGCCGGTTACGGCGGTTACGGTCCGGGCAGCGTCGATGACGAAGGTCCTTGGGGCGGACACTGGAATCGTGACCAGGGGACGTCGCGTGGCGTGGGGCCGAACAGGCGCGGCGGCCAAGGTGGCGGCGGCGGCGGCATGCGCCCGCCGGTCGGCTATCGCCCAACGCCGCCGGCGGGACCTTCCCGCCCCGGTGAGATCGTGGTCGACTACGATGTCGCGCAGAGCGACGAGGGGACCGGTGGGCTGGTGGTGGGGATGAAATTGCGGCACGCCCAGTTCGGCGTGGGCGAGGTGCGCGGCTGGCAGGGGACAGGTGGGGACTTGAAGGTGACGTTGCGTTTCGGCAACGGCAATGTGGGCGTGAAGACCATCCTCGCGCGCTTTCTGACCAAACCATGATCATGGGAGTGCGTCCCAAGACCACCCCGACGCGAGCGCCTTCCTGTCCCGTCCCCTATACTCCGCCCGCCCATGTCGACCACATCCGAGCAGGAAACACGCCCGCTGCGAGCGGTTTTGATCGCGGTACAGCTTCAGGGCGTTGATGACGCGTCGTTTGCATCCTCGGTCGCCGAGCTGCACCGGCTGGCGCGCACTCTCGGCCTGACCGTCGCCGCCACGGTCACCCAGCGCCGCCAATCGTTTCACGCCGCCAGCGTGATTGGCACCGGCAAGCTCAAGGACCTGCAAGCTTTAACCGGTCGGGGTGACGCCGAGGAGGACGGTGACGATGACGACCTGGTTGCCGGAGAAGGCGATCAGGAAGTCGACGATCGGGGCGAGGGCGATTCTGCCGCCGCCTGGGCGGACACCGACGAGACGGAGGGCGGGGACCTCACGGGCGCTGGCGCCCCGGCGGGGGCGCCCATCAAGGTGGTGCTGGTGGATCACGACATCAGCCCCTCGCAGGCGCGCAACCTGGAGAAGGCCACCGGCGCCGAGGTGATGGATCGTACCGCCGTGATCCTGGAGATCTTCCGCCGGCACGCGCGATCGCGGGTCGCCAAGTCCCAGGTCGAGATCGTGCGCCTGCAGTACCTGGTGCCGCGGCTACGCGAGTCGGGCAGTGGCAAGGATCGCCAGCGCGGCGGGATCGGCGGCAAGGGTGCCGGCGAATCCAGCCTCGAGCTCGACCGCCGGAAGATTCGCGATCGCATCGCCGAGCTCACCCGCGAGCTGGCCAGCCTGGCGGCGGAGCAGGACACCCAGCGCGCGCGCCGTCGCGACATGAACCGGGTGGCCCTGGTCGGCTACACCAACGCCGGCAAGTCCACGCTGATGCGCGCTCTCACCGGCAGCGAGGTCTACGTCGCTGACAAGCTGTTTGCCACGCTGGACACCACCGTGCGAGCGCTGACGCCAGAGGCCCGCCCGCGGATCCTGGTTTCCGACACGGTCGGATTCATCGACAAGCTGCCTCACGGTCTGGTGGCGTCGTTCAAGAGCACTCTCGACGAAGCGCTGGAGGCGGGGCTGCTGGCCCACGTGGTGGACGCGTCGGACCCTGGGTTCGAGCGCCAGCTCGAGGTCACCAGCGAGGTGCTGGCGGACATCGGCGCCGGTGCGCTGCCGCGGCTGATCATCTTCAACAAGATCGACCGGGTGGGGGACGCGTCGGCCGAAGAGGCCGCGACCCGCGCCTTGCTGGAGCGCTGGCCGGATGGATTCGTGATGTCGGCCCGCCGCCCCGACGAGGTGGCGCGGTTGCGCACCCGGCTCATCGCCTTCTTCGCGCGCGACCTGATCACGGGAGAGGTGCGCGTCCCCTACGACCGCCAGCAATTGCGCGGCGAGATCTTCGCGTCCTGTGAAGTGCTGGGCGAACGCTATCAGGAGGACGCCGTCATCTTCGACGTCCGCGCCCACCCCGCCGTCCTGGAACGCCTCAACGCCGCCTGATCCGCCGGCGGTCAGCTTACCACCGGACCCTCACCCAGCCCCTCTCCCGCAAGCGGGAGAGGGTTCATCGGACGCGCAGGGAAGGCCTTTCCGGCTCTCCCGCGGCCTCTGACGACCTGAGGGTTCACGATCTGTCGTGCCTGTGATTTTTGCCACCTCCCGCCGCACAGGCGAGCGTAGCGCGGCTTTGCCGCGCGAAGCGAGAGGGGTTCGGGGACGT